>NZ_QGQU01000006.1:0-112702 GCF_003173795.1 Pseudoalteromonas sp. meg-B1
AACGAAACAGCGCCGATGATAGTGTAGCATTTGTTATGTGAAAGTAGGACATTACCAGGCTCCAAATAAGAGAAAGCCCGATTCGAAAGAGTCGGGCTTTTTTACGTCTGCAGGAAAGTGAAAGTATCAGCTATCAGCCGTCAGCTATCAGCTGCACTGCGTTAACCTGACCATCGTAGCGTGGGTTGAATATCTCGAAACCCACGGATAAAAGAACGCCACGACCAGTCTAGAGCTAAGTGCATCTCCATTAAAGAACATCAAATGTATGAAAGTAGGTCATCCTACTGCGTAGCGCACAACGGCTCCAAATACAAAAAAGCCTGACTCTTTCGAGTCGGGCTTTTTTGTATCTGCAGGGAAGTGAAATAGCTAGAGGGTCTTAGGCTGTGAAAATTTCACCTCTAATTTAAATAAAGCGTCTAACCACTTCATTGTGCTCAAAGAGCATCCTTATAAAGGATATTGACTGACTTGTTACTTACTGTAACTATAAGCGTGTTTATTAGGTTGTAGTAAAGGAATAAGTTGTATGGCAACGGCGCAGATAGTGATCATTGAAGACGAAAAAGCAATTGCAGACACCTTGATTCATACGCTCGAGATGGATGGCTTTAGCGTCGTTTGGTTCGATACCGCAGGGGCTGGTCTTAGTTATATTAAAGCTACACAGATAGATTTACTGATTTTAGACGTTGGTTTACCTGATGCAAATGGTTTTGAGCTATGTAAGCAAGTTCGCGAATTTTCTTCTTTACCCATCATTTTCTTAACTGCGCGCAACGATGAAATCGATCGCGTTGTTGGATTAGAGATTGGCGCAGACGACTATGTCACTAAACCCTTTAGCCCTCGAGAAATGCTTGCTCGCGTTAAACTTCGTTTAAAGCCTTATGCTGTCAGAGAAACACAAATAAATACTTCTACTGAGCAATCAGGTCTGTACAGTAATAATTTTGATTACTACTTCAATAACACCCCGTTAAATTTAACGGCTTTAGAGTTTAAATTGCTTGATAAGCTAGTGTTATCCCCTAAGCAGGTATTCTCTCGAGAGCAACTGCTATCATCAGCACAACTATGCCAAGACAGTGTATATAGCCGCAATGTTGATAGCCATATCAAAGCCATTAGAAATAAATTACGCGCTGTATGTCATGAGCCCATGATTCATACTAAGCGAGGTTTTGGTTATTTTTATGAACCTATTTAAACGCTCCACGCATTCATTAGCTCGCTTGAAGCGTTGGCCTAAAATCCCGCTCGGGCTGAGATTGTTTTTGCTTTATTTTATCCTCGTGATACTAACGACTTACTTAGTTAGTTCAACGGTTATGCGCGAGATTAAGCCCACAGTTCGTCAGGTTACCGAGGAAACCTTGGTTGATATGGCTAATTTGCTTGCAGTGATGGCGCGAGATGATTTAGCTCGTGGTACGCTGTCACAAAGCCACTTTACTAATGTGGTTAACTCGTATGGCAGCAGGCAACCAAATGCAAAAATCTGGGGGGTAAATAAACAAGGGACAAATCACCGTATATATATTACGGATGCTGCGGGAATCGTTGTTGTTGATTCTTGGCAGCAAGATATAGGAAAAGATTTTTCACAATGGAATGATGTTTATCTCACATTACGGGGAGAGTACGGTGCTCGCTCGACCGCAACTGCTCAAGATGACCCACTTTCAACCGTCATGCATGTTGCTGCGCCCATAATCGATAATGGTAATATTATTGGGTCAGTCACTGTGGCTAAGCCCAATCGCTCTGTACAACCTTTTATAAACATGTCTAAGTACCGTGTATTAAGTTGGTTAGTCGTGATGAGTATTTTGGCATTAATGGTTGGAGCATTGATTGCCTGGCGAATCAATGGTGCCTTGTATAAGCTGGCAAACTATGCGGATAAAATGGGGCGAGGTGAAAAAGCATCTAAACCAAGGTTTAGAGTTTTTTACGAATATAGCTTGTTAAGTGATGCGCTAGAAAAAATGCGCAATCAGTTAGATGGCAAACGTTACGTTGAGCATTATGTTCAAACACTAACTCATGAATTAAAAAGCCCTCTATCTGCAATTAAAGGTGCAAGCGAGATTTTACAGTCTCCCCTAAGTACAGATAAAAAACAGTTATTTGCAAATAATATTGAGTCTGAAACAGTGAGAATGCAGCAGCTAATAGATAAGCTGCTTACGCTTACCAAATTAGAGCAGCTTCCTGAACTTGAACAGCGAAAGAAGGTGTTTGTAAAACCTTTATTTGAAGCAATTAAAGATTCTTTTATTGCCAGAACCACAACGCAAAATGTACAAGTAGTAATTAGCTGCGACCCAAGCAGTGCGTGTTTAGGAGATGTATTTCTAATTCAACAAGCGCTATACAATATTTTTGATAACGCATTGGACTTTATCAACGAGGGGGGGGAGATTCACATTCAGGTAATACAAGAGCCATCCTATGTTCAAATCTATATTGATAACACGGGGCCTTGTATCCCAGATTATGCACTTGAACGCATCACAGAACGGTTTTATTCACTCCCTAGAGCCAATGGTAATAAAAGCACTGGATTAGGACTAAACTTCGTTGAGCAGGTCGTTAAATTACATAAAGGGCAGCTCAACATAAAAAATACTAAAAATGGCGTCCGTGTTCATATAAATATGCCTACTCCATAAAAGCTCCATCTAAGCACCTCAGTAAATCCATATAGCTTCGGTACTCTATGCTTATGTAATAGATGGAGTACATAACAGTGAAACAAAAAATAGAAACCAAACTGATCATAATAATAGGGCTTATCGTGTTGTTATTGATCCCTATCTTTATGATCCAAAACCTAATTGATGAGCGATCAGAATTGCAGCAGCAAGTTCAGGCTGATATAGCTAAGAGTAGCAGTGATGAACAGCAGGTTATTGGCCCATTTATTCATGCTCAGTACCTAGAAACAGTTACGGTTGATGGTAAAACGAGCGAGCAATTGATGAATATGACGCTTTTACCTGAATCGCTCAATGTCAGTAGTAATCTAGCAACATTTGAAAAGTACCGTGGTATTTATAAAGCGTTGTTATATCGCTCACAGAACCAATTTGAAGGGCGGTTTAAAACGAGTGCATTAGCTGTCTTAGCGGACAAAAAGATAAAGCGCCTCAACCTTATTTTAGCCATTTCTGATATCCGAGGGATAGGACAAGGATCACACATTAATGTTAACGAGCGAAGTTATGAATTACTCCCCGGTACCCAGCTAGATCAGTTACCACAAGGGATTCGTGTAGAGCTTGATTATGAAACCATTCGCAAAAGTGAGGTACTGCCGTATCAAATAGGCTTAAACCTGCAAGGTATGCGTCAACTTTCATTTGCACCGGTTGGTAAAAACAGCTCATTGACAATGCAAGCCGATTGGCCACACCCAAGTTTTGTAGGGGATTACCTGCCTATCGAGTCATCAATTTCGGCACAGGACTTTTCTGCGAGTTGGCAAACCAATTACTTTGCGACCAATTTAAAAGAGCTATTTAACCAATGTTTATTTCGTAATGAGTGCACCTTGTTCAAGCAACGTAACATGGGAGTTAATTTAGTCGATAGTGTTAATCACTACCTTAAAAATTATCGAGCAAGTAATTATGCCATCTTGGTTATTGTACTTATTTTTGCGAGTTTCTTTCTGCTCGAGGTACTGCGTGATGAGCCAATACACCCTGTACAGTATGGTTTTGTCGGGCTTGCTTTAGCGGTATTTTATTTACTACTGATTTCACTTAGTGAGCACTTGGGCTTTAATATTGCGTATTTATTATCGGCGCTTGCATCAGCAATTCTATTGAGTGTTTATGTTGCGGGTATGCTTAAAAATAGCAAACATGGAGGGCTATTCTTATGTGGAGTGTTATTTATCTATAGTCTTTTATACGGATTACTCAGTGCAGAGGATTACGCATTATTAATGGGCAGTGTACTGGTGTTCGTGGTACTCAGTTTAATAATGATGTTGACGCGCAGAGTAAACTGGTACGGCAGGCACGCGCAAGACGATGAAACAAACTAAAACCACCTAATTGAAAGGGGCTGACAGCTTTGCCAGCCCCCTTTCACTTAGCTATTAGATAAAAACACCGTTAACTTCTCACCTATTTGCAAACGATCTCGCGACAGGTTATTCCATTGTTTTAGCTTGGTAATGCTGACGTTGTAGCGTTTGGCTATTTTCCATAAACTTTCGCCTGACTTTACTAAGTGTTCTACCTGTTGATCTGCCAACATCGGCAGTATTAATTTCTTACCAGCGCGGATGCGATCAGTCTTCAAATTATTAAACGCTTTTAGCTGTTTAACGCTGATTGCATAACGTTTTGCAATCACGCTTAAACTATCCCCCGGTTGAATTGTGTAATGCTGCCATTGGCTGTAATCGTTTTCTTTTTGATTAGCCAACATACTCTTAAATTCGGCTTGTTTACTCGCTGGCACAACAATGTGAGGTGCATCAATGACCGCAGGGAAGCGGATAACGCCATAGTTTAACCCCTCTAATGACCGCCATTCTTCTTGGTTATCTAAAATAACTGCACCAGAGACGGGTAAGGCTACTATAGTCTGTTGATTGCTGATGGGTGGAAAGACCATTTTATTACTTTTTAAAAGTTGTGCTGCTGCAAGGAGCTTTGGCACATATTGGCTGGTTTGTTTGGGCAGTTTTAAACTAAAAAAGTCGGTGGGTTTGCCTTGTTTTTTATTATTACTAATTGCTCTAAGTACACGACCTTCACCTAAGTTATAGGCTGCTATAGCGTGATACCAGTCACCATCAAAGCGTTTGTGTAAATATTCCATAAAATCCAACGCAGCTCGGGTACTGTCTATTACGTCTTGACGTCCGTCATACCAAGGGGATATTTGCACTTTAAAATATTTAGCAATGGCAGGCGTTAATTGCCAAAGTCCAGATGCATGCTTGTGCGAATAGGCACTGGCATCAAAGTCACTTTCAATTAGCGGCATTAATGCTAATTCTATGGGTAAGTTCCGCTTTTCAACCTCTGTGACTATATAATAAAGGTAAGGCTCAGCACGGCGACTAATTTCATCCATGTAATTTGGGTGCGATAAATACCATGCAATGCGTTGTTGTACATCTGGGTGGCTAGAATTGGCAAATGTAAGCTGCGCTCGGATGCGTTGCCACACATCATCGAGTTTCTGAGGACTTAAGGGAGCTATTTGCTCAATATTTTCGTTTTGTTCTTTAACAATTTTTTTGGGGTTAGCCTTAATTTCAGGGGGTGATGTTGGTGTATCGGGTGTGGTTTCACAGCCGGATAAAATAAATACTAATGGCAAAATGCGGATAAATCGATTTGAGAACACGTACTACACTACTCCGAAAATATAAATGCGGCTAACCTAAAGCAGGTTAGCTTAACATAGCGTGAGTTAAGAATGACTTGTAGTTGAATTTAACAGTTCCTTAAATTGATCTTTATAGCGACGCGATAAGTTAAGTACTTTTCCTGTTGTAAGTTTTACTTCACTATCGCCACTTGCTAATGGCGTGATTGATTCAACCGCGTCTAATCTAATCGCATGAGAACGGTGAATGCGGCAAAACCCTTGTGGCTCTAACTGAGTTATAAGTTGTGTCATGGTTGCACGAAAAGGGTAAATTCGAGCGCCAATATGTAGATTTACATAATTGCCATTTGATTCAAGCCAATCTACTTCTGCTACGCGAACAATAAATTCTTTTCCCAGCTTTTTTACCAGTAGCCTGTCTAAGCTTACATGTTCAGCAGTATCTTCGCCTTGACTGATCGGGGCTGCTTCACCTGTTAATTGGCTCACGACATATTGATAGGTTTTAATAACAACAATCAAAAATAAGAATCCCCACAAATCTTTGCGGTATTCATAAAGTAACTCAAACCACACTAACCCAAAGTCATATTGCATACCCTGCACGGTGTAAATGAGTTTGCGGATAGCGACCATAATACCTATATGTAATAACGAAAAAGCAATGCTCGCTACTAAGTACAGTAATATTGAATGAGAGATTTTTTGCCAATTAAAGGGCTTAGCTTTTAATAACCAAACTAAAGCCGGAAACAATAATAAAGTGCCAATAGCACTCGAGTATTCCCACACAAAGGGCTCCCAGAGCATAAAAGGAAGTGAGCCATCACGTTGGGCTTCCATAATATTTGAGCTGGCATTAATGGTGTTGTTTATAAAAATATAACTACATAAAAATAAAGCCGCGTACCAAGTTTGATAGCGCTGAAAGTGCGATAAAGTGATCATTATTATTGTAACTCTTTAAAAGACCGCAATTAGACTAGCAAGAGAGTGATAAAACACCAAGTTTATATCATCCCTGATATCCACCGTTTATCCCTACTGACTGTGTTATAAGCCTTTTGTGATTGCTTAACACAGTGTGTTGTCCATAGTTGTTATTAATTACTCATAAGTTAAATCTTCTATGAATCTTAAAATAGTCATTAAAAATACAACACGTACGCTATTAAAACCTTGGTTAAATGTGTTTAACCAAGGTGAAGAGTTACCATCTCGCCGTTATGATTTAGATTGGCTAAGAGTACTTGCCTTTGGCTTATTAATTTTTTACCACACCGGCATGTTATACAGTGAAAATTGGGGCTTTCATTTTAAAAGTCAGTACTTATCCAGCGGTATTGAAAACGTCATGCTTTTATTGTCGCCATGGCGGATGGGATTAATTTGGTTTATTTCAGGTGTGGCGCTGCGCTTTATTGTTGCGCGCTTTAGTCTAGGTATGTTTTTAACTACACGAAGTGTAAAAATATTACTGCCTTTATTGTTTGGCATTTGGTTTATTGTGCCTATTCAGCTTTATGCGCAAATGAGCCAAGAAACCAGTTTAGCTATGGGCTTTTGGCAGTTTTACAGCCAGTTCTTTGATTTAACCAACCCTTTATTCGAGCGCTATCAAGCTGGGATTTGGCCTCATGTCGATGTGAATCACCTTTGGTACTTACGTTCGTTATGGCAATTTACTTTATTGCTGGTGCTAGCAATGCCGCTGCTTCATCACGCTACTGTGCATACAATAATCACGCGTTTATGTGGGCGCTCGTTATTGACTATTTTTATTGTATTGCTATTGCCGCTGTGTATTTTAAAACTGAGCTGGCCGAGTGATACTTTCCGATACCCCATGGGCGCGCTGTTCTTACTTTATGGTTACTTGCTTGCTTGGCAGCCTGCATTTTATAGCCAGCTACTTCGCCATTGGCGAGTGCTATTAGTGGTATTCACTTTAGGTTATATAGTTGTTGTGCTGTGTTACAACATGATTTGGCAAAACCCTGCTGCTAGCCAATGGCAAATTACCAGCATAGATATGCTGTATACTGCGCAACGATTAATGGGCGTGTTGTTAATGCTGGCACTAGCACAACGTTTTTTGAATCACGATCACCCTAAACTGGCTTCATTAAACGGTGCAGTATTCCCTTTTTATCTATTGCATCAAAGTGTGATTATTGGCCTTGCGTTTTATTTGTCGAAGCTGCAATTAGGTGGTTTTGTGGAGCCATTACTTATACTCAGCCTCACTTTCATTATTTGTTGGTTGGTGTTTATTGCTGCGCGACGTATCGACTTATTAAGCCCACTGTTAGGAATTAAAGTCACAGGTAAATATAAAGCATGGCAAGTTAAAGTGGGCTTTGGTTGCGGGCTAATATTGGTAAGCCCGCTGATCTTTAGGTTGGTTTAGCATTAAAAATATAACTTAAAATATTTTATAAATGATTGGTTTTATGTGGTATGTGCTACAAAACTCGGTTAGATTAAAAGGCTACTATGTGGTTATACAACCTTGATTAAGCAGTTCAAAGGTTCATCGAATGAAGAGATTCAAATTCTGGTGGCTAACGCGATGGTTAACCAAGGCGTTACTTATGGTCATCAAGGCAAGTCTGATGAGGGGCTCAATAGTTATGCGGCTTTGATTGAGCAGTTCAAAGACTCATCGAATGAAGAGATTCAAACCCAAGTGGCTAACGCGATGGTTAACCAAGGTAATACTTATGTTAAGCAAGAAAATTTTGAAGAAGCACTTAACAGTTATGCAAGCTTGATTGAGCAGTTCAAAGGCTCAGCGAACGAAGAGATTCAAATTCGGGTAGCTAAAGCGATGTGTAGCCAGAGTGCTGTATATTGCCAGAAAAAAGATTTTCGCTCAGCTCTAAAATCGCATTCAATACTATTTAAACAATTCCGCAGCTCAGAAAACAGTGAGATTAAAGACGTAATAGCTGATTTACAGGCCAATATTGCAGAGCAGGCTTTACTTTATGAAACGCCAGAACAAGTCCTTACTCGTGTTGCAGAGGCTGAAAAATACTCAGATAACCCAGAGAACTTAGCTGTAATGCAGTTTATTCGTTTTTTACTTGACGATAAAACGATTGAAGAGGTGTTTACTGCCCTAACCAAAATCCCGACGGAAATGGACTTAACGTGGAACTTTAGTGAGATTAAAGATTACCTAACCGATAATTTTGAAGGTATAAAGCAACAACAGATTCAAGCTGTTGTGCAGTATTTTGAGCAACATAAAGATATTGAGCAATTAGGAGCTGAATTAGGAGTTAAAGGCTAGAACAATACAAGTTAACTACCGCCGTAAACAACGACCTTTAGGGCAGGCTTTAGCGTGTTAAATATCCTTGAGCTTTATCGCGGGGTTACCAGCAACAACTGTATTTGCAGCCACATCTTTGGTCACTATCGACCCTGCGCCCACAACAGCGTTTTCGCCAATGGTAACGTCAGCTAACACAATAACTCCCGCCCCAATCCACACGTTATTACCGATAGTAATCGGTGCTGCAAAGTTTTCTTTTTGTAGCCTTTGTTTAGGCTCAATTGCATGAGAAACGGCCAAAAGCTGAACGTTTGGGCCGATTAAACAATCGTCGCCAATGCTTATGGCTCCTTCATTTATTGGCGCATCCAACACAGTACAGTTAATGTTTATAAAAGTACGATCACCAATTTTTATTTGACTGCCATAGTCACAATGAAAGCCCGCTTCAATAATTACTCCATCACCACAGTGTGAGCATAATTCTTTTATTCGCTTTAAATTACCTTTACTGGGGCTTTTATTAAATAAGCGGCAAATTTCGTGCACAGCTTTACGCTGCGCTAGATTCTCTTTACTAATACTATTAAATGACTGCATATCAATTTTGTTTAACTTAAATAATGGTGCCTAGCTTAACCTACTTTAAGCATGATGATAATTTGAATAAAACTGCTTTATTTTTATGCATTCACTTGCCATTTATTATGTTTCGTTTAAAATCCCCTAACTTTCGAAACGAAACTTAATAGCAGTTACTTAATGACCAAACGAAACACCCAGCAACGCCGTCATCTGATCCTTAGCCAAGTAAATGAGCTTGGTGAAGTGGCCGTTGAGACTCTTGCTGAACAGTTTCAAACATCAGAAGTAACCATTCGAAAAGACTTAACCGCGCTTGAGAAAAGTGGCTTGTTGCTGCGCCGTTATGGTGGGGCTATTACGCTACCAAAAGAGATAGTAAGCGATGAGATCGATTCTAAGCGCAAAGTAGCAATTGCTAAGGCAGCAGCGGCGCTTATAAAAGATCATAACCGCATTATTATTGACAGCGGCCGGACTACTGCAGCGATGATCCCTGAGTTGGCTAGCAAGCAGGGGTTAGTTGTTATGACTAACGCAATTAAAGTGGCAACACGTTTATTAGCACTTGAAAACGAGCCAACCCTTTTAATGACAGGTGGCACGTGGGATCCGCATTCAGAATCGTTTCAAGGGCAAGTAGCCGAAAATGTTCTATGCTCATATGATTTTGATCAACTATTTATTGGTGCTGATGGCATTGATGTAGCGCGTGGAACAACCACGTTTAATGAACTTGTTGGATTAAGCCAAGTGATGGCTAAAGCGGCGCGCGAAGTTATTGTGCTGGTTGAGTCAGAAAAGATTGGCCGAAAAATACCAAATTTAGAATTACCGTGGCAAACAGTAACCACATTAATAACCGACAGTGGCTTAGCAAGTGATAAACGTGCAGCCATAGAGGCGTGTGGTGTAAAACTAATTTGCGCAGAAATTATGGAATAGCAACTAAAACGTAAGTTGCTAGAATTAAAAAATTAATGGAGACACTATGTGTGGAATCGTTGGGGCTGTTGCAGAACGTCCAGTAAATAAAATCTTAGTTGAAGGCCTTAAGCGTCTTGAGTACCGCGGTTATGACTCAGCAGGTGTAGCTTTACTTGAAGGCAATACACTGAATACAGTTAAAGCAGTTGGTAAGGTTGTAAACTTAGAGTCAGCACTTGAACAAGCTGGTGTTAGCGGCCACACAGGTATTGCACACACTCGTTGGGCGACTCATGGCGGTGTAACTGAAGCCAATGCTCACCCACATGTTTCAAGTAATCAATTAGCACTTGTACATAACGGAATCATTGAAAACCACGCAAGTTTGCGTGCAGCACTTAAAGGCGACGGTTACGAGTTTTTATCAGACACCGACACTGAAGTCATGGTGCATTTAATTCATCAGTTACGTCAGCAGCACACCACTTTATTAGCGTCAGTTCAAGCTGCCGTTAAACAGTTTGAAGGTGCATTTGGTACCGTTGTGTTTGATAAAGCGAATGATAACGAAATTATTGTAGCTCGCTCAGGTAGCCCGTTAGTTATTGGTTTAGGCCTTGGTGAAAACTTTATTGCTTCTGATCAACTTGCATTATTACCAGTGACTCGCAGCTTTATCTTCTTAGAAGAAGGTGATGTAGCGCGTATTACTCGCGACACTGTAGAAATTTTTGATGCAGATGGCAACGCGGTTGAGCGTGAAGTTGTTGAATCAAACATCACACAAGATGCATCAGGCAAAGGTGATTACCGTCACTACATGCTAAAAGAAATTTATGAGCAGCCACTTGCAGTACGTAACACTCTTGAAGGACGTTTAAACGATGACCGCGTAGCGATTGATGCCTTTGGCGACAGCGCACAGCAAATATTTAAAGACGTAAAACACGTACAAATTATTGCCTGTGGTACGTCATACCACTCAGGTATGGTTGCTCGTTACTGGCTTGAGCAATTTGCAGGTGTTAGTTGTAACGTAGAAATTGCTTCTGAGTTCCGTTACCGTCAGTCATTTGTACACGAAAATAGTCTGCTAGTAACTATTTCACAATCAGGCGAAACGGCTGATACTTTAGCTGCACTGCGTTTAGCTAAAGAGCAAGGCTATATGGGGTCAATGACTATTTGTAACGTACCTGGCTCATCGCTTGTGCGAGAATCAGACCTTGCCTTTATGACCAAAGCAGGCGCTGAAATTGGTGTAGCCTCTACTAAAGCATTTACTACACAGCTTGTTGGTTTGTTAATGCTTACTGCGTCTATTGCGCAAGAGAAAGGCTTAGATCAAAGCGCGATTGTTAACGCTATTAAACTGCTACCAGCTAAATTAGAAGAAACGCTACTATTGGCTGATGGCATTGCAGACCTTGCTGAAGAATTTGCTGATAAACACCATTCACTGTTTTTAGGGCGCGGCTCACAATACCCAATCGCGATGGAAGGCGCACTTAAGCTTAAAGAGATTTCATACATTCACGCTGAAGCCTACGCAGCAGGTGAGCTTAAACACGGCCCATTAGCGCTTATTGATGCCGACATGCCAATTATTGTTGTAGCACCAAACAATGAATTGCTTGAAAAGCTTAAATCAAACGTAGAAGAAGTACGTGCTCGCGGCGGCATCATTTATGTATTCGCTGATAAAGACTCACACTTTGAGTCAGACGACACAATGCGTGTAATCAACGTAAACCACGTAGATGACGTAATTGCCCCTGTTGTATATACAATTCCACTACAGTTACTGTCGTACTATGTAGCGGTCATTAAAGGCACTGATGTTGACCAACCACGTAACCTAGCAAAATCGGTTACAGTTGAGTAAAATCAAAAGGTTATAGGTTTTTATTAATGTTAAAAAAAGCGCTCAATGCGCTTTTTTTGTGCCTGAAACTCTGTTAGCTTAAGTAACTTATTATTCTCTAAGGGATTAGTTATGCGTTTATTAACCGTTATTTGTTTTTTTAGCTTTTTTGCTTTTAGTTCACAAAGTGCCTTTGCACAAGCTGGCATTAAACAGCAAAGTGCTGATGACTCTCAGTTCATGCACACTATTAAATCGGCTGTTTTAAACGAAGAACGCACAGTTGTCGTGCAATTGCCTAAAAGCTACCAAGCTCAGCCAAATAAGGTATACCCAGTTGTTTATCGCTTAGATGGAGCGGGTAATATACCGCTTGCAAGTGCTGTTATTGAGCGCTTACAAAATGATAATCGTGCGCCTGAGGTTATTATTGTCGCTATTGAAAACACTAATCGACTTAGAGATATGTATCCTACAGTGAATAAAGAGCCACAAGGGCCTGTCGGTGAAGGGGGCGGCGCGGCAAAGTTTTTAGCGTTCTTTGAACAAGAGCTCATTCCTTTAGTAAATAAGAACTATCGCACGCATGACTATAAAGTGATTGCTGGCGCATCTGCTGGTGGTGTATTTGCGCTATACGCGTTGCAGGCAAATCCCGAACTATTTCAAGCGCATATTGCGTATAGCCCTGCAGTTTGGTGGAATTATGGCGCAATGGTAAAAAGTACAAAATCGTTTATAACTAAAAACAAAGAGCTTAACAGTTACGTTTATATCAATATCGGCGAAGAAGCCGGCATAATGCGAGAAAGGTATGATGAATTACAGCAATCACTGCAATCGCATAAAGCGCGAGGGTTACGCTTTTTTAATGATGCGTTTGATGGCATCTCGCATGGCTTAACCACTGCTGCTGGCGTATTTAATGCCTACTACAACTTATTTTTACCTAAACAAATGCCTATAAGTGCTTTAACTGACGATGTAGCCTCTATTGATGGTTATTACAAAACATTATCTCAACAATGGGGCGAGCAGATATCTCCACCAGACCGTGCTGTTAGATCACTCGGTTATAACCTAACGGGCAGCAAGCAGTTTACCCGTGCTATTGAGGTGTTTAAGTACAATTTAAAAAACCACCCAAAATCAGTCGATGCGCTTTCAGCTTTATCTTATGGCTATGAAATGCAGGGTGATACTCGCCAAGCACTTGAACAGATGGAGTCTGCATTAGCCATTGCAGATGACTCATATCCTTATATAAACTACTTAAAAGAAACAAAAGCTAGGTTACAGGTAGAGCTAGATAAGCGTAACTAGGGTTTTTAGTTACTGTTAAATAAAAATGACGCGCAAGCGTCTTTTTATTACCTGTAGCTAAATATTATTTAAATCACTAACCTCTACTTAATAGTTGCTAAATACGCTAAAATTACAGGCTATTTTTAGTAATGAGCCCGCACCTTTTATGACCTCAGCCGCAAATCCTAGTAATTTCAACGAACTTGGCCTTATTCCAGAGCTAATTGCTCGTTTGTCTGACCTTGAATACACGCAACCTACGCCGATTCAGGCAAAAGCAATTCCAAGTATCTTGGCGGGGAGTGACTTAATTGCGGGGGCAAATACCGGCTCAGGTAAAACAGCAACCTTTGCTTTGCCTATGCTACAAACGCTATTTTTAGCGCAAGGTGCTAAAAAAGCAGCGAGCAAAGGCAACTTTGTAACAGGGCTTATTTTGGTACCTACTCGCGAGCTGGCAGTGCAGGTAGCCGATAGTGTTAAATCGTATTCTGCTAATTTTAATGGCGCCATTAAAACGGTGGCGGTATTTGGTGGTGTGTCGGTTAATACCCAGATGCAAGCACTTCGCGGCGGTGCTGATATCATTGTTGCAACGCCAGGGCGTTTACTCGATTTAATCTCAAGCAATGCGATTAAGCTCGATAAAGTAACAACCTTAGTGCTTGATGAAGCTGACCGCATGTTAAGCCTTGGCTTTACTGAAGAGCTTGCTGAGCTATTAGCGCTTATGCCTGCTAAAAAACAAACCATGTTGTTTTCAGCGACTTTCCCAGAGCAAGTCACACAATTAACGCAAGAGCTGTTAACCAACCCTGTTGAAATACAAGTACAAAGCAAAGACGAAAGCACTTTAGTTCAGCGCGTATTTACGGTTAATAAAGGCGAGAAAACCACGGTTTTAGCGCACTTAATTAAAGCGCATCAATGGCGCCAAGCACTTATTTTTGTCAACGCTAAAAAAGATTGTGAGCACTTAGCCTGCAAACTTGAAAAACGCGGCGTGAACGCACAAGTATTCCATGGCGATAAAGGCCAAAGCGAGCGTACTCGCGTAATTGAAAAATTTAAAGCTGGCGAAATAGAAGTACTTATTGCCACCGATATAGCAGCCCGTGGTTTAGATATTGCCAAACTGCCTGTTGTTATTAACTTTAACTTACCGCGTAGCCCAGCTGATTATATGCACCGTATTGGCCGAAGCGGCCGTGCTGGTGAAGTCGGTTTAGCGTTATCGTTAATTGATTATGAAGACTTCCATCACTTTAGAATTATCGAAAAGAAAAACAAACTTCGCTTAGAGCGCGAAGAGGTAGCAGGTTTTGCTGTAAACCAAGCCAACCTTGATGCGGCACAGGCGCTAAAAAACGACAAGCCAATGGCCAAGCCAGAAGGTACAGGTAAGAAAAAGAAGAAAAAAGCCAACCAAGAAGATGATGTATGGAGCGGCTGGAGAAAAAGATAAGCCTTAATACATATAAGTCATTAAATCCAAGTCATAAAAAACCCTGCAAATTTGCAGGGTTTTTTATTGGTATTAGCTTGTTTAGCTATGCAGCAAATTAAAACTTAGAAGGTGCTGGTGGTATCACTAAGGGTTGTTTAGGATTTTCTTTAAGCTCCTTTAATAACTCTTGTACAGCACGCTCTATTGATGGATCTTGGCCTTTATAAATAAGCTCTGGACGATCAATTACTTTAATATCTGGTGCAACACCTTCGTTTTCTATGATCCAGTTACCTTTTGTGTCTAAAATACGGAATGTAGCAGCAATTACTTGTCCGCCGTCTACAAGGCTTGGGTTACCAGAAATACCAATTAAGCCACCCCATGTACGGGTACCAATTAGCTTACCTAGACCAGCTTGGCGGAAGTAGTAAGGGATTGCGTCACCACCAGAACTTGAATAGCCATTTATTAGCATGGCTTTAGGGCCATTGTGCGCAAACTGCGGTGTTTTAGTTGGCTCTACACCACGGCGTTTCCAATAGTTAAGCGGTTTACGCGCAAGCCAAGTGATCATATGCTCAGGAATAAAACCACCGCCATTGTAACGGTCATCAATAATCATGGCATCTTTGGTTGTTTGCGGCATGTAGTTTTTAAACATGGCGCGGTTACCCTCATAGGCTGTATTTGGCAGGTGCACATAGCCAATACGCCCATTTGATAGCTTATTAACGTAGGCTGCACGCGAGTTAACCCAATCTAAATAACGTAGACCTTGCTCACTGGCTACCGGTTTTACTGTTACTTGCCACGCACCTTTGCTACGCGGTTTGCTGTTTAGCACTAGCTCTACTTGCTCGCCTTGGGTGTTTTCAAGGAGTTCGTAAAAGTTAGCAACGTCTTTAACCGAGCGGCCATTTACCGCAATAATGTAATCGCCGTTATGTGCTTTTACACCAGTAGTCCCCAGCGGTGAGCGGAAATCGTCATGCCAGTTTTCACCTTTAAAGATTTGCTCTATTTTTACGTAACCAGATGGGTCGCTTGCAAGCTTAGCGCCTAATAAACCGTGATTTTTACGTTCGGCTTTTGGCATATCGCCCGATTGCACGTAAATATGACCTGAGTTAATTTCGCCGGCAATTTCGCTAAGTACGTAATCAAGGTCGCTACGGTGGCTAATAGCATCAGCCATAGGTTGGTATTTAGCTAAAATAGCATCCCAATCTTGACCGTGGTGATTTTCGTCGTAGAACCAGTCACGCAGTGTGCGCCAGCCTTCTACGTACATTTGTTGCCACTCAGCTTGCGGGTTGATTTTAAGCGTCATTTTGCTTAAATCTAGCTTGTTGGCGTCTAGGTCTTGCTTTGGTTTAGGCTCTATTAAGCTGTAACCGCCACTTGTGTGTACAAGTAGATGTTCGCTGTTGCTCGATATAGTGTAATTGTTAACACCTTTAGCGACTGTTTCTAGCTCACTGTCGTGCTCGGTACCTATAAGTTGTAATGCGCCATTAGCAAGCGTCAGTACGCCGTCTTTTACTGCGGTTAAGCCACGGTAATCGCCCGCTGGCGCGTTAAGAGCGGTAACACGCTGCATAAAGTCGCTGCTTTGCAGTGCGTTTTTAACTTTTTTGTCGTCTTCTTTTTCATCTTCTTTATCTTTTACAATCGTGGTTTCATCACTTTGTAAGGCAATAAGCGGTTTAACACTGTCGTTTACTGCGGCCGCATAAATACGGGTGGCGCGGTTAAACATGTAGTCAAACTCGTAACTGCTAAACGCAAGGTTAAAGTCGCGCTCAGAGCTAAAGTAAAGGTATTGGCCATCTGGCGAAAAGGTTGGGTTTTGCTCGTTACTCATTTCGTCTGTTAGGCGCGTCACCTTTTCTTTTTTAAGGTTGTAGTGCCACAGTGAGGCATAACGGTTTTCGTTATTTTTAACATACACAATGTCTTGGCTGTTAGGCGACCACGTATACTGAGTAATGCCGTCTTCGTCGTAAATGCCGGTATCAATTTTGTGTTGCTTGCCCGATTTTGCATCTAACCACCAAAGTGTGTTGTTTTTATCTGCAAACAATAGCTTAGCGCTATCGGGTGACCAAATAGGCGTAAAGCGCCAAATGGTACCATTGCTAGTAAGTTGCTTAATAGCATTGTTTTTACTGCGATCTTTTAAGTAAATTTCGTACTCGCCGCTTTCATCGCTCATGTAAGCAATGTAACGCCCATTTGGTGACCAGCTTGCATCTATTTCGCGGCTTTTCTCTGTGTAAGATAAGTTGCGTGTAGGCCCTTGTTTGATTGGTACGCTAAACAGCTCACCACGGGCAGTAAATACAGCACGTTTACCATCGTGAGAGAGCGACATAGAATCAATAAAATCGCTAACATTTTTGCTATACGGCATTGCGTATTGGCGCACGCCTGCAATGTTAATGCTTAGCTTAGCGCTTTTTTGTGTTTTTGCGTCAAAGCGATATAAATAACCGCCGTTTTCATAAACAATCGCATTTGGGCCAGCTGACGGCCAAAGTACGTCAAAGTTTTTATAGTTGGTAAGTTTTTTTGGTTCGCTGCCTTTGCGGTACTGGTAAAGGTTTAGCGTGTAATCACGGTCAGACACAAAGTAAATATCGTCACCAACCCAAGTTGGTTGCTGGTCGGTTGCACGGTTTGTAGTTAGTTGTTCTGAGGTGTTTTTTTCTAAATCATAAATCCATACATCTTGCGCACGACCACCACGAGTACGTTTCCACGTACGAAACTCTCGATCAATTGGCGTGTAAACATATTTGCTGCCATCTGGAGATAGCATGCCGCCACCAGTTTCTGGAATCGCTAATGGCTGTTCAAGTCCGCCATCTGCAGGAACCATGTAAGGGCGGCCCATACGTTTTCCCCATGGTGTGCGGTTAGCTCTAAATACCACATTTTTACCATCGGCGGTCCAATCTAAAACGCGGTAATCAAAACCTCCACGCGGTGGCATTGGGCCAACGTCATTATAATAAGTAAGTTGCTTTAGGTTTGAACCGTCACTGTTGATCACATAAATTTGTCGGCTACCGTTATACTCGGCTGAAAATGCAATGCGCTTACCGTCAGGGGAAAACTTAGGAAATGTTTCAAAGCCAATATGGTCGGTTAAGCGTTTGCTTTCGCCTGTTTGCGTATTCGCAATATAAATATCGCCACTGTAGACAAAGGTAACGGTTTGGTTATGGATATCTGGAAAGCGGAGTAAACGAGTGTCTTTAGTCTCATAGGCCGATACACCCGGCGCGATTGCTGCAGCCAAGGCAAGAGCCAATGTTGTTAGTTTTTTCATGGAATTACATCCTATATTAATAGCTATCCCATCATAACAATAAGGTGAAAAATAGCGATGCACTTACGATAAAAGGTCTGTTACAAAATGTGAATAAAAAAGGTTGGCAAAAAGCGCCAACCTTTAAGTAAATACAGATATAAAATTAATGTACGTGGTCGTGCTCTTCCTCTTGTGCAATACCTAACCAAGTGATCGCGGCTGGTGGGAATGTAAGTTCTAGTTCACCTTCAATTTCTAAGTCTTCTAGGTGTACTTGCACAACGTGTTGGGCTATTGGGTCGGCTACGTAAGCAAACTGACCATTTTGCGCTACTGTCATACTAAACTTCATGCCTTCAGGCATTGTTGTTACATCTTCTTGTGTAATATCAACTTGACCTGCTAGCTCCCAGTGTATGTGATCGTCGTGCGCATGCGCCTCAAGCACATTTAAAAAGCCTAGGCTGTCTAAAACTAAAAAGTGCTCGCCATTCGCTGAGAAAGAGTAAGAAACAGCGCTTGCGCCATCGGCTAGTTGCCATTCAAATTCTTCCATTTCAGCTTTCGCAGGATTTATACTCACAATCACAGCAGGGCCGCCGCCGTGACCAGATGCAACACCAATAAAGGTTTCGCTGTCTTCATGGCCGTATATCGTACCAATGCGCAAGTCACCTACTGTAGCAATATTTGCTACTTTTTCAGCGTGGTATTCGTCATCATGCTGGTGGGCTAATAGCACACCGTCACTACAGCCGAAGGCTACGTAATCATGGTTTTGTGCTGCGCCGTGCAAATCAGGGCATGTTAACTCTAACGTTTGTTCAAGTTCGTATTCGCCATCATGAAAGTGATAAACACCTACCTGATCCGGCAAAATTTTAGCGTTTGATGTACTCTGTGCATCATCGCGGCGAAGGGTCGCTAATAAATGCTCTCCACGAGGCTCAGCGACGCCGTGCATATTAATGTCGTAACTAATACCAGGTAAGGTCGCTGTTGCGTTTGTTATGTCGTTATCTGTTAATACTTCAACAGACGCAGTTGTGCCTGATGCTGCATCACCATCGTAAAATACCGCTAATTTACCATCGTGCTTTACCAAGTGAGTAGGGCGACTGCCGCTAGTTAGCTCATAACTGCTAAACTCAGGGCTTTGTTCGTAATCATGAAGGTGTGCGCCGTGATCTTCACGCCATAAGCCACCGTCTATAAAGCCGAGGTAATCTTGAGCGCGGCTAGCAATCACGGCATAACGAAAGTCAGGCGACGACGATAGCGTGTTTGAATCATTAGTAAGAGTGAATGTATCAAGAAGCTCATTGTCGTCTAAGTCGAAAAAGTTCGCTTCGTTGCTATCGCCAGCAAGTATCGCAAGCCTACCTAATGAATCAATAGTGTATTCATCACCGTGGTCGCCACCATCGCCATGATCGTGGCCGTCATCAGGTACTTCTATTGGGTCTTTTTCAACAATGTTTGTTTCTGCATCACCACAAGCGGTGATTAATGTGCTGCTTATTGCCAGTGCAATTAATTTTAATTTGAATAGTTTAGTCATGTTAATTTCCTTTATTTATAATTTTTTAGCGCTTAAAAGTAACCGCGAATACCTAGTGCAAAGCTACGACCTGGACGTGGTGCTATATTCTTTAAAAATGAGCTATGCACGCGCGCTTCGGTGTCTGTTAAGTTAGTGCCACGTAGATACACAGACACATCTTGATTTAGCACTGATAAGTCATATGAAACGCTGGCATCAAGTATGGTGTAGCCGTTTGTGGTTGTTTCTTCTGGCGCGGTACGGTCTTGCTCTTGATAACGAGTTACGTGAAGGTGCGCACTCAGCTTATTTGTTTGGTAGCTAAACTCAGTACCAAAACGTAGCGGTGGTGTGCGTGGTAAATCGCCACCGTCTTTAAGGCGTGCACGAACGTAATCTGAGAATAAATCTACTTTAAATTCATTGGTTAACTGCCATGCAAATTGGGCTTCAAAGCCATGCAAAATTACGTCATCTGTTTTAAATAAATAAACAGGGAGTTCAGAAGAGTGGTCGTGTTCGTGGGCGTGATCATGGCCTTCTTCATCACCATGGTCGTGGCCGCTTTCGGCGAATAGGCCTGTGTCGATTTGGTAATAATAATTGTCGACTTGGTTGTAGAAAGCATTAAGAATGAAACCAATATCACCTTGGGTTTTACGAAACGTTAAATCAATATTGTTTGCTGTTTCTAGGTCAAGCGCTTGCTCAGATAAACCAAAATGGCCGTCTTCATGAATATCAAATAGTGCGCCTACTTCATAAGTACCAGTTCCAATGTGAGGGCCGAATGATAATAGCTCAGACACCGAAGGAGCACGCTCAGAACGAGATACCGACAAGCCTAAGTTGTAACTAGGTGCGAAATCCCACACAACACCCGTTGATAAACTGACAGGAGTGAATTCTTGCTCTACGTCAAATACGCGAGTATTGCCGGCATGTTCTTCATGAGCATGATCGTCATGAACACCGGTGTCATTGTGTGCGTGTGCATCTATGTTAGGTAGTAACACGTTATCAGCATCGATGGTTACCCGTTCAACTCGGCCACCTAGTTGCACTAAAAAGTCACCAAAGTGTCTTTCTTCCATTAGTGCTATAGCAAAGCTTTGTGTTTGTGACGGTGGTGTGAATGCCTCAGAGCCTTGCGCTTCAACATCACTGTGTTTGTAATGAAAGCTCAAACCACCATTCCACTGCGCAAACGGGTTATGCATTAAGTCTACGCGTAACTCATTGGTTTCATTTTCAAACGTGGTGCCCACTGCACCATGTTCAATTTCAGCATGTTCGTAATCTGTAAAACCTGCGCGTAGGTTTACTCTATTAAGCCATTTGTTATCGAGGTTATATTCACCAAGCAACTGCACTTTAGTTTGCTCTAAGTCGGCATATACGCTTTCTTCAGCGCTGTGTTCTTCTTCGCCACCATGGGTGTGGCCTGGAATACCGTATTGACGATTAAATTGCTCAACAGCTATACCAACAAAACCTTGATCAAAGAGGTAGCTAGTACCTAAGGTAAAGCCGTCAGACTCCTCATTGCTGTTTGCAACGGTGTAATCGCCACTATGCTCTTCATGGTCATGGTCATGGTCATCGTGGGCTAATTCAGCGGCCACAGGGATTTCATAGTCATCGGCTTCACGCCAAAAGGCGTCGGCATAAAATGCAAAAGAATCAGTTCCTGTAGTGGCGTTAAACGAGGCTACTTTTTGATTATCAACAGAGTTGTGCTCAAGGTTCCATTCGCCGCGAGTTGTGCTGTCTGTTGGCACACGATTATCAACTACATTAACCACACCACCAATGGCGCCGCTGCCATAAAATAAAGTGGCAGGGCCACGTAATACTTCGATTTGTTTTGCGGTTGATGCCTCTGATGCGACTGAGTGATCAGGGCCAACGCGCGAAACATCGCTGACATCAAGGCCATTTTGAGTGATTAGAACACGCGGCCCGCTTAAGCCACGAATGATAGGTGTACTGGCTACTTTTGCATGAAAGTTAGTATTAACCCCCGGGAGTTTTTCAAGGCTATCGCCAAGGGTTGCAGCTTGCTGCCGTCTTAATTGTTCGCCAGATAACACGCTAACGGGAGACGAGGATTCCATTGACGACATGTGAATAGGCGTCGCTTCAATATCAATTACTTCAATGGGTGAACGTTCTAAGTTAAAGGTAATTGACTGGCTTTTATCATCACTAAATGTGATATCTCGATGCAGATGGGCATAACCAGGGGCGGTAATATGAAGTTCTTTTAAACCACTTTTTAAATCAGTTATTACGAACTTACCGCTTGCATCTGTTACTGCTGTTATATCTGAGCCTTCAACTTCTACAGTTGCATTAGTCACCACTTTACCTTGGTTGTTTAGAACAACACCTTCGATGGTATTTGCAAGTGCATTTGTTGGTAGTAGGGCTGCTATAAACAAAGCTAATTGAGATTTTCGTGTCATTTGAATTCCTTTGCGAATGTTATATTGTATCAATTGTGCTTGAAATGTTATATTGTATCAATAGTTAATTAACTAAAAATCACTCAGGATATATAATTTGGCTACTTCACCTACATAACTTAAGTTGAATTTTTATTTAAATTCAGTGCGTTAAGTGTTTCTGTCATTGTTTAGGTGTTGTTCGTGGGGGATCTGTTTGCTGTAAAGCAAAAGTTAGTTGTTACATTTATTTATCTCTAGTTAATAAATTTTTAGATAAAACCACAGCGGAGGCATTGAGCAACAAGGATGGCAAAGTTAAAACATCAGCCCACTATATTAGAGTGGGTAATATGAAAAAGCAGCGATTTAAAGAGATGATGGGCTTTGCGATAAAAAGATGTGAAGCCTTTGAAAAAAAATTAACGCCAAAACGTCAGCAGGTATTTGAAATTCTATTGAAAGCAAATAAACCTTTGTCTGCTTATGAGTTAACAGATCAATTTAATAAGCAAATAAATACACCGATTTTGGCAATGTCCGTTTATCGGATATTAGGTTTTTTAGAGTCGGTAGGTCTGGTACATAGATTAAAGTTAGAAAATAAGTTTATACCGTGCAGTCACGTTAATAATGATAGAGAGCATCAACTATCGATGTTTTTAATTTGTAGCTCTTGCAATAAAGCAAGTGAGGTGAATGACCTTAATAATTCGGTTAAATCTTTGTTTAGGGAACTGAAAATGAAAGGGTTTACGCCAGCAACTTCGCAATTAGAAATCTCAGGTGTTTGTTTTGGGTGCCAGCAAGGTACCGCTAACACAATTAAAAAGAAGGATAAATAATGAAGCTGACTCAAATGACAGCAGACAAGTTTGCCATTGGGCTTTCGTTAATGTGCACGGTGCATTGTTTTGCAACACCGGTTATTTTAGCGCTGTTGCCAAGCTTTGCTGTACTACAAATAAATGGTGAACAGTTTCACTTATGGGTTCTTGCTGTAGTATTACCAACAAGCTTATTAGCTTTGAGCTTAGGCTGTAAAAAGCACAAACGTACACGTTATATGGCGTGTGGAGTTGTTGGTTTAGCTTTTTTGATAATTGCAGTATTGCTAGGTCAAGAAGAGGCCGAAAAAGTGCTCACTTTAATTGGCTCCGCTTTTATCGCACTAGCCCATTGGTTTAATTACCAACAGTGTTTTAAAAAGAATAACGAAAATTGCCCCTGTTCAGGTGATAAATCAGATCAACTTGTTTAACACTGCCAGTGTTAAAAATAGCGACTATGTGGCATTGTAATTATAAATATCGTTTTTTAGGTAAACTAATTTAGTGAATACTGCTTTAAGGCTTTTGCTGTTACTTTGTGTTTTCATCTGTTTTAAATTAAGCGCAAATACCCCCTACGAGATCCCTAGAAGTAGTGTTATTGAGCTCACCGACCCTGCTACCAAGCGGGTGTATCCTATTTTTATCCAGCTACCTAAGTCATATGCAAAGGAGCCTAATAAAACGTATCCTGTTATTTATTTAACCGATGCGCCGTATGCATTTCCTATCGTTGCCGGTGCCACACGGTTTCCAATGAATAGCGGCAAAATGCAACAGGCTATTATTGTGGCGATCAGCTATGAAAAAGGCTCAAGAGGAGCTAGTAGTCGAGTTAGGGATTATACACCCACTCAATCCCTGAGCTGGAAAAAACAAACCGGTAACGCTAAAAATCATGCACTGTTTTTAAAAAATACTGTGCTGCCGTTTATCGAAAAAAGTTACCGAGCAAGCAACACGCAAAGAACGTATATAGGTAACTCGTTAGGCGGTTTATTTGGCGCCGCTGTTTTATTTACGATGCCTGAGCTATTTAGCAATTATATTATTGGCAGCCCGTTGGTTTGGTTTGATAATAATGCACTGCTAGCGTTAAAAGCGAATAAGCCCCAAATGCCAATAAAGGTTTATGTATCTGTTGGGGCAAAGGAAACTCCAGCCTTTGGTGAAGGGCAAAATATGGTTGAAGGCGCAGCGCAACTTGTGAAAAAAATTAATGCGCTCAATAGTGATAATATAAAATTAAAAAGTGTTGTTATTGAAGGGGCACAGCATGCAACCGCATTCCCAACCACAGCAATACAAGGGCTTGATTGGGTATTGGGAAGCAGTCAATAAGCTCGCAATGGATTTTCGATGCTTTTATAGTTAAATAATTGATATTAAATAGCTTTAATGTCGCTTTTCCACTTTACCAGCGCTGCTATAAATTCGGGGCCAATACCACAGCAGCCGCCAATAATTGTTGCGCCTAGGCTATGCCATTGTTTAGCAAATGCTACATACTCAGCAGGTGATAAATCGCGGTAACCTTGCGAGCCTTCATTGGCTTTATAATCACTGGCGATTGGTGTAAAACCATTCGCAAATGCTCCTAAATCAACATGTTTATTTTGCTGTTTTAGCACGCGATTAGTGTCGCGCAGCGCTTGTTCAATAACCTCGGGAATAGAGCAGTTAAAGAATATGCCCGCTATTTTATATTTGAGTAGTGCTAGGATAGCGTCTGATACTAATTCACCAGAGCGCAATGTCGCTTGTTCGCTTACTTCATCACTTAGGGTAAATGCGTAATAACATGGCTTGTTTGAATTCTTCAGTACGCTTGCCATTACCCGCGCTTCTTCAATGTTTGATATGGTTTCACCAATCCAGATATCGACATATTCATCTTGTGCTTTATACAGGGTATCTAAAATAGTAAATGCGCGATCACTTTGGAAAAAATCAGCACGATACGAGCCAAAGGCAGGAGGCAGTGAACCGGCAACGAGTACCGTTTGCTTTGCGTTTTGAGTCACCTTTTTTGCAATAACCGCTGCCTGCTCAGCAAGCGCAGCACCTTTTGTTTGGTAAAGCGTTTCACCCAAGTGAAAGGGGACACATGCATAGCTGTTAACAGTAATTATTTCAGCGCCAGCATCTATAAAACCTTGGTGTGCTTGGGTTACACATTGCGGTGCTTCTATTAAAGCTTGCGCACTCCACAGTGGCTGTGAAAACGGCGCGCCCATGCGTTTGAGTTCACGACCCATGCCGCCATCTAATATTATTAACTTGCTCATAATGGACTTCTATACGTCTAAATAATTAAAGCTATTCAAACATACTTTTTGAAAATTCATAATGAAACTTCATCAGGTTGAGTATGAAAAAAGTTCAACATGTTAAAGCTGTTTTTAAAAGGCACAAAAAAAGCGACTACCCAGTAAGGTGTCGCTTTTCTTTTTACAAGTAAGCTATTACTTGTAAAACGCTTCTACAGTGCCTTTTACTTTCATAAGTAATGGCTGGCCGCGACGGTCTAGCGCTTTAGGTGCCGCTACTTTTATCCAACCTTCGCTGATGCAGTACTCTTCAACGTCAAAACGCTCTTTACCGTTAAGTGTAATACCGATTTCATGTTCAAATACTTCTTCTACATAAAATTTGCTACGTGGGTTAATAGACAGTTGATTAGGTAATTCTGGTTTGTTTGTATCAGTCATAATAGTGATCTGCGTTGAATTAATTATGCGCTATTGTAGGCAATAGCAAGCTTAGGCTCAAGCAAGAGATCAATAAACTAATATATTGTGACGTGCTTTTATAGAGCTGTTACATATATTATGAGAAGGGGTAAGCAGTCGATGGAAATACAAAGTAGGTGTTATTGATATAAAATTTGGCTGTCACCTTCTTGTCATTAAAATTACCTTTATTAGTAACATCTATTTCCTATAGTGCAGCGGTTGATGTTTTTGAGCTCACAGTTTTTAAAAATAACCACTACATAATGGGAATTACGGATGAAAATTAAAAAAGTCGCTGCGGCAATCGCACTCACCTGTGCGTTTAGTGCCGTTAGTCATGCCAATGTTCTACCGCAAAGTCAAAAAGACAGCAGCTGGTACAGTGCCGCACAAACAAAACTAACAACTAAAACAACGCAAGCACAAGCGGTTAAAAGCACCAAAGCTAAAAATGTAATTTTATTTGTTGGCGATGGCATGGGTATTTCTACCTTAACAGCGGCGCGTATTTTACAAGGTCAACGAAACAACCAGCTCGGTGAAGAAGGCTATTTAAGCTTTGAAAAATTCCCGTATTCAGCACAAGTTAAAACCTACAATGTTGACGCACAAACGCCAGATTCAGCAGGCACTATGACAGCAATGATCTCAGGGGTAAAAACCGATGTGGGTGTTATTGGGGTTGATGAGAAGGTTGAACGAGGTAACTGTGCAACGGCTATCGGTAATGAGTTATTAACAGCCACGGAGCTGGCTGAAATTAAAGGCTTAGCTACCGGTGTTGTTTCAACTGCACGTATCACTCATGCGACACCGGGTGCAACGTATGCTAAATCGGCTGATCGCAACTGGGAAGATATCTCAGACATGCCAGAGGCAGCAGTTAATGCAGGCTGTGAAGATATTGCCTCACAGCTAGTTAACTTTGAAAAAAACCTAGAAGCGCGTTTTATAGGTACCGATGTTGATGGCTTAGACTTTGTAATGGGTGGCGGCCGTCGTCACTTTTTACCTAAAGATGCATCTGCAAATTCAAATGATGCAATGAGCGCCGTAGAAGGCGATCGTACTGATGAGCGCAACCTTGTTACTGAATGGCAAGCACAATATCCAAATGGCACTTATGTGATGGATCAAGCTGGGTTTGATGCTATTGCCGATGATGCAACCCAAGTCTTTGGCTTATTTAACGAATCGCACATGCAATACGAAGCTGACCGTGCCAACGATATAGCTGGTGAGCCGTCGCTTACCGATATGACAACCAAAGCGATTGATGTACTGGGTAAAAACGAAAAAGGGTTTTTCTTAACCGTAGAGTCGGGCCGTATTGACCATGCTCACCATGCGGGTAATGCTTTTAACGCACTTAACGACACTATTGAATTTGCAAAAGCCGTTCAAGCTGCCGTTGATAACACCGACCCTGAAGAAACGCTTATTTTAGTTACAGCCGATCACAGCCATGTGTTTACTATTGCAGGTTACCCGAAACGTGGTAACCCAATTTTAGGTAAAGTGGTTGGTGTTGGCCAAACCACACCAACGCTAGCGGCCGATAACATGCCATACACTACCGTTGGGTATGCAAATGGCCTCGGTTTTAGAAACTTAGTTGATGAAACGGATGCAGATGCAAGCTATGAAACAGCTGCGGTTGCAGGACGTGTTGAGCTAAATGGTGTTGATACAAATACGCCAGGTTTTCACCAAGAGGCTACTGTTCCACTTGGCTCTGAAACGCATGCAGGTGAAGATATTTCATTGCATGCAATGGGCCCAGGTGCTCACCTTGCTCAAGGTGTTATAGAACAAAACGTTGTATTTCATTTAATTAATCAAGCTCTTGAACTAACTCAGCAATAATGGCGGCTCACATGAATAAATTAACAGTACTTTCTTTAGCAGTAATGGTCGCATTAACTGGGTGTTCGAGTGATGACGACAAAAACAGTAATAATATTTTAGCGGTAGATAACCAAATCGCAGTAGGCTCAGCACAATGTGTTAATGGCGGCGTAGAAACGCAAAGCGGTGTTGATACCAATACTAATGGGCAATTAGAGAGCAGCGAAGTAACGCACACTAACTTAGTATGTAACGACCCAGCTACCTCATTAACGAGTGAACAGCTCGCTTCATTAAGTAACAATGCTTGGTTTAGCGACGCACAAACTAAACTTGCTAGTGCGCAAGATGCAGCAAGTAAGGTAGTAACAGAGTCAGGTAAAGCGAAAAACGTGATCTTGTTTGTTGGTGATGGCATGGGTATTTCTACCATAACAGCGGCGCGTATTTTAGCGGGGCAGTTGCAGGGTGAGATGGGTGAAGATCACCAATTAAGCTTTGAAACCATGCCGTACTCTGGGTTTGTAAAAACCTATAACGTGGATGCACAAACGCCAGATTCTGCCGGTACAATGACGGCAATGGCCTCAGGTGTAAAAACCGATGTGGGTGTAATTGGTATAGACGAAGCGGTTGAACGTGGTAGTTGTGCATCAGGCAAAGGACATGAGCTTGTTACTTCGTTAGAGCTTGCGGAAATTGCCGGTAAATCTACCGGTATTGTTTCTACGGCACGTATTACCCATGCAACGCCTGCGGCAACTTATGCTAAGTCGGCTGATCGTAACTGGGAAGATATTTCAGATATGCCAGCTTCAGAGTCAGCCAATTGTGAAGATATTGCCTCACAGCTGGTTAATTTTGAAAAGAACCTAGAAGCCCGTTTTAGTGGTGTTGATGTAGACGGAATCGAAGTGGTTATGGGGGGCGGGCGTCGTCATTTTTTACCTAAAGATGCAGCCTTTAATTCTGCAGATGCGGTGAGTGCTGTTGAAGGCGACCGTACTGATGCGCGTAATTTAGTGACAGAATGGCAAACAACTTACCCTACTGGTACTTACGTTATGGATCAAACTGGGTTTGATGCCATTAGCGATGACGCCACAAAGGTATTTGGCTTATTTAACGAATCGCACATGCAATACGAAGCAGATCGCGGTAACGATATCGCTGGTGAGCCTTCGCTATCGCAAATGACCGAAAAAGCTATTAATGTTTTAGATAACAATGATAAAGGCTTTTTCTTAACAGTAGAGTCGGGGCGTATTGATCACGCCCACCATGCGGGTAACGCTTACAATGCATTAAACGACACTATTGAGTTAGCGAATGCAGTAAAAGTGGCGATGGAAAATACTAACCCAGAAGAAACACTAATCGTGGTCACGGCCGATCACAGCCATGTGTTTACTATTGCGGGTTACCCTAAGCGTGGCAACCCAATATTGGGTAAAGTGGTTGGTGTAGGCCAAACAGAGCCAAGCTTAGCTGCCGATGATATGCCTTATACTACGGTTGGTTACACTAATGGTGGTGGCTTTAGAGACTTAGGCAATGAAACCGATGCAGATGAAGGATATAACTTTGCACCCGTTACAGGGCGCGTTGATTTAAGCAATGTTGATACTACAGCGCCGGGCTTTCACCAAGAAGCACTTGTGCCACTATCATCAGAAACCCATGCGGGTGAAGATGTGGGTGTGTATGCAACCGGACCTGGTGCCCACTTAGTGACTGGAACTAATGAGCAAAGCTTTTTATTCCATGTAATGGACTTTGCCGCAGATTTTGTAAAAGCGGCGGATGAAAAAGTAGCGCAATAAATTAACTAGCAAAACAAACAGCCCGCACACTGTGCGGGCTTTTTTGTGTCATACAAATGCCATTATTAAGCGTTATTTTAGAGTCATAAAGTAATGTTTAACTAAGAGATTACCCCAATGAAAAAGCTATTATTTATATTCTCAGCACTGGCCAGCACGAGTGCGCTCGCCCAGCAGTGCGACATTGATGCTGCGCAACTAAAAGCCGACTATAAAATTACCAATCAGCACAAATCGCAGCACAGCACCCAGTCACTTACTCTTTGGCGAAACAATCAGCAGGTGGCGCATCAAAGTGAAACACTAACCGAGCTTTGGCAGCAGCTAAGTAATAACCAGCTTCGTCCTATTCGTTACTTTAATGCCGAACAACGCGGTATTGAGTACCAACCATCGGAGGTACGTGGAGTGCAAAATTGGAGTGCTAAAAGTCAGCTGGTGGATAACCATTTAATTGCAAAAATGACCCTAGTCAGTTCACAAGGTGAGGGTTGTAATGAGGTAAAAAATTACGTGCTTAATGAGGGCGATAACCAATTTAAGCTGGCTTTTCTCCCGCAAGCAAAATTAGTTAAAACTTTTAGTGTGACCAATAAAAAAAGTGATACTCAAACCTTGCTTAGCTTAAATGATGTAAACAGTGATACACCTGCAATTAAGGCTCAGTTTGCAAAATGGGATAACTTTCAAACCACCGATTACGCGGATATTGGCGATAACGAAAGCGATCCATTTTTAGCTAAAATGATTAACCTTGGTTTTATAGAGCACGGCGCTACTGGTTTTTATAATCAGCAAGGCGAGGCTATTCAAGGTGGGCATCATCATTAGCATTTTTTGGCTTAACCGTGCTCTCGGTTAAGCCATTTTTATAGTCGTTGGCGTCACAGGTATTTAAGTTTTGCCGTGCTTGTTTATCTTGTTGTAATACTTGCTTTAAATCCTCCATACGCTGACGCACAGCCACACCATAACTGGCATCATCACCCCATAGTTCGGCAAGTTGCAGTACCGCTGCACGGTCGTGATCTCTAAATAATTTACCAGCACGTTCAGCATCTTCTTTGCTATTACCAAGCAATTGCAACGATTCTATGGCTAAGTTTATGGCTGAGTCGACGGTTTCGCGGTTAAATGCATCTACTTTTAAATTAAGTAATTGGTATGCATGGCGGCGATCTATGGCACGCGCTACTATTTTTAATTGTGGATAGTTTTTATGCGCCAGCTTAATAATCTCAATGGTTTTATCAGGGTTATCAATTGCAACAACCAGCATTTGTGCTGTATGCGCGCCTGCTGCTTCAAGCAGTTCTTGGCGTGCTGCATCACCATAAAATACGGTATTACCAAAGCGGCGCAGCAGTTCTATTTGGCTTGGGCTGTGATCAAGTACGGTAATTTCGTAGCCTTGCGCATGTAATAAACGTCCCATTATTTGCCCAAAACGGCCATATCCGGCAATGATCACATGTTTTGCTGTGCTTATTTGTTCTGGTTTATCAAACTCGGGCTTAGTGCTACTACTTCGTTTTTGTAGTTGTTCATAAAACATCAGGAGTAAAGGGGCTATTAGCATAGATACCGCAACCACTAAGGTCACTAGGCTGGTTTGCTCTGGAGTTAAAATACTTAATGTGGTGGTCACGCTTAAAAGTACAAACGCAAATTCTCCACCTTGTGCGAGTGCTAGAGTAAACAAGAGCTTTTGCTTTGAGCTGATATTAAATGTGACAGCAAGGGCAAATAAAATGCAGGCTTTAATGACAATTAATAACACCACTAAGGCAATCACGGTACTGAATTGGTTAAATAGCAATTCAAAATTAATTGATGCGCCAACCGTGATAAAAAATAATCCCAGTAATAAGCCTTTAAAGGGCTCTATATCGGCTTCGAGTTCGTGTCTAAATTCACTTTCGGCCAATACAACACCGGCTAAAAAAGTACCCAGTGCGGGTGATAAGCCAATACTTTGCATCACTAGCGAAATAGCCACCACTAAAAACAATGCAAAAATTGTGAATATTTCACGCATGTGGGTTTGCGCGATGTATCTAAACAGTGGTGCCGATACATATTTACCGCCAGCAATAATAGCGGCAATAACCGCAACAGAAACCCCTACTTGTTGCCAAATAGGCCAGCTAGCAATGATGGAGTCGTTAACGTCTTTTGAGTTACCTTGTGGTGCAAAAGCGAGTAAGGGGAGTAGCGCTAAAATAGGTATAATCGCAATATCTTGAAATAATAAAACCGAAAATGCATTTTGCCCAGCTTCTTGCTTTAACCAGCCTTTTTCTTCAAGGCTTTGCAGCACAATAGCCGTTGAAGATAGCGCGAGCATTAAGCCTATAGCCAGTGCGGTTTGCCAATGCATAGCAAAAAACCAATAACAAAAAGCAAAAATAGCTGCTGCACTTAATACCACTTGTAATCCGCCAAGCCCTAAAATTGAGTGGCGCAGAGTCCATAAACGCGAAGGTTGCAGTTCAAGGCCGACCAAAAATAGCATCATCACTACGCCAAATTCGGCAAAGTGCATTACATCAGTTTGGTCGCCTACAACTCCTAATGCGTAAGGGCCTATCAAAATGCCGGCAATTAAATAACCCAGCACAGAGCCAAGCCCAAGTCGTTTTGCTATGGGAACTGCAACGATAGCGGCGGCTAAGTAAATTAAAGCAATTTCTAGCATGGGGTGCTCTCTTGAGGTTAGGAGTTATTTATATTTTGATACTACTATAAATTAAGTTTGAGTTAATTGTGAAAGAAACATTATTAACGCATACTAATCCGCAATACTATTTAATCATTTGAAGGGGTAAACCAGATGTTAGTTGCGTTAAAAACTTCTCTTTTAGAACAACTAAATAACAAAGTTTTACCTTGCTATCGACACGATTGCCCTCCCTCAAAATAGCTCACTTAATTAAGCGAATTGGTATTACTTTATTGTGTACCATTAAATTTAATAATATGTTTTTTATAGGAACTAAAATGAGTATTAAGCTGCTTTTAAAAATTATGCTGACCACTGTGTTTGCTGCGGTATTTACACAAACGGTGCAAGCTCAACAGTACAAGGTTGAGTTTGAACCACAGCGAGCTGAGCTTGAACAGCAAATTACTGGTGATGAATTTAATGACTATTTAGTTAGTGCAAAAGCAGGTGATATCCTGAATGTGACCCTGACTCCTTCAAATTTAAGTAACTACTTTAATATTTTGCCCTTAGACAGTAATGAAGCCGTATTTATTGGCTCAATAGAAGGGCATGAAGCTAAATATCAACTCAGCACAGATGGAGATTATATTGTGCGAGTTTATTTAATGCGTAATGCAGCGAGACGTGGTGAAACAAGTGATTATAAGTTAACCATCATTAAACATGCAGGTGTAGCCGTGCCTGTAAAAACTATGCACCCAAGCTGGGATAGCGATGGCGATGGAATAAATGATTGTGAAAACGATGGCAGTTGTGACCACACCATTGATTATACAAAACCAAAAACGGTCAATTAATTGACCGTTTTATATGATTTAAAAGTAAGATTAGATTATTAGTCTAGCTTTACTGAACCAGAGATATTATCGATGCTAACATCGCCAGAGCCTGCTTCTGTAATAGTTAGCCCTTTAGCGTGATTAACGCGAATATCGCCAGAGCCATCTTCAATAGTTACGCTTGAGTCAATATGTTCAATCAGCATATCTCCAGAGTTATCGTCTACGGTAACTGCGCCATTAATATGCTTGATAGTTATGCCGCCCGAGCCATCTTCAACGTTTAATACACCTGTTACATTAGTAACTTGCATTTCGCCTGAACCATCTTCAATTGCGACATTACCACTGACATTATCAATATCAATGCTGCCTGAGCCATCATTTAATGCTAAATCGCCGACTACATTTTTTACGTAAATACTGCCCGAGCCATCGTCAATATTTAAGTTTTTAGCACTATTAATATTAATGCTGCCAGAGCCATCTTTTACATCAATATTGCTTTGCATCGCGTTAATAACAATATCGCCTGAGCCGTCGTTAATATCTAAATTTAGGGTGTTAGGTACGGTAACAACTAAATTGATACTTGGCGATTGCCCACTGTAAAAGCTAATCCCATTATTACTTTTATTTTGTGCAACAAGCTTTGCTTGTGTACCGTTTTGCTCGAGTGTGAGTTCGTATTCATCGTCAATGTCGGCAGTGTATATAGTGGCGTTAACACTAATACTGGTTGCTGTTGATGAGCCTGTTATCTTAAGTGAACCTGCGCCGCTTAGTACGTCTAGGTATTCAAGGTTATTACTTGGTAGTGTAAGTTGTTGTGTTTGTTTCACTGATGCGACACTGGGCGATATATGAAATACACAACCGCTGAGTAATAAAATACCGCTAATTAGTGAAACGGGCTTAGTGAAGTTGAATAGAGTTGATGCGCTCATGTTTAGTCCTTTGATATTGATTATTTTAGTTAATAGACAAAGTATAGAGCAAAAATGAGGCCGAAATGTAAGTTATTGTTTTATATGAAATGATAGTAATTACCTAAAAGGTAAAATGCCAAAATATGGTTAAAAATACTAAATGTTAATAAAAAGGATGCGCGATGCATCCTTTTGTAATTACTCTATTTTTAATTGATGTTTAACTTAAAAACTGTAAGTAATATTACCGTATAAAAAACGCCCATCTAAACTGTAGGGTGTATAAGGCGTGTATGGAAATATTTGCCCAAAGTTAGAGTAGCCAATGTTATCTACCGTTGCTTGTGGATACTGATCAAACAGATTATTTGCACCGACTGCAAACTTCCACGCATCGTTAGGGCGATAAGCAACTTCTAAATCAGTGATCCATTTGGCATCTAAATATTCATCACCATCGCTGGTAGTTGAAATATCTGCCACTTCCCCATAGCGAGTTGCACGCAAGGTTGTTTGCCATTGGTTAAAGCTCCAAACGGCTGATAGGTTTAGCTTGTTATCGGGTGTGCCTTGCTCAAAACGACCGACTTCACGACGGGCAAATACCACGTAGTCATCACCTAAAGAACTTAGCTCGCTTGGGTTTGCATCAACATGAGTCACTTCGGTGTCATTAATGTTTGCTGCTGCGTTTAAGCGCAGATCACCCAATGTATTTAAATCAAGCGTGTACGTTGCCACAATATCAACACCTTGCGTGCGCGAATCTATGGCGTTAGTAAAGTAACGCACACTTTCGGTATTTAGCTCGCCCGCATTGGCTAGAATTTGCTGCACAGCGTTACCGCTTAAGTTTTCAGAGAGTACGATCCGGTCATCAATATCAATGCGGTACGCATCAACCGTTAAACTAAAGTTACCTTGGGTATAAACAAATCCAGCGGTAACATTAACCGAGTCTTCGGCATCAAGCTGTTTTGCACCTAATGCTTGCGCTGCAGGAGCAGAGCTTGGAAATAGGCCAACTTCAAAAGGCTGGTTATTTTCAAGAATAGTCGATATTTGACGGTACGAGCTTTGTGCAAGTGACGGCGCACGAAACCCAGTACTGGCAGCACCACGTAATGATAGGTTGTCGGTAATACTGTAACGCGTGGCTAATTTTGAAGTAAATGTGTTACCAAAATCGCTGTAATCTTCATAACGACTGGCTAAAACTACATTCCACTTATCAGTTAAATAAGTGTCAAATTCAGCAAATACGGCAACATTATGACGGCTTTCGTTAGTTGCGCTTTGTGGTCCAAAACCAGGAAGCACTTGCGCGCCGCCAGCAGCAATTGGGTTGCCGTTGTTATCAAGTGCAGTAATATAAGAAGCTTCTTCACCTTGCTCTATTTTATAGCTTTCACGGCGATACTCAGCACCAATAGTGAAAAACACATCATCAGGTAGGCCAAAATCAACGGTGGTATTTGCATCAAAATTAACTAAAAATTGATCGTAAACCATGGCGCCGTTATCAAACTCAGTTTGGCTATTAGTACCTAGCGAAGTATTTAGGCTATTTACAACCCCTAAACCAAAGTCATTTCGACCATAGTTAGTACTTACATCCCATGCCCAATCGCCACTCTCGCCTTGTAAACCAAATGCCAGCGAGTAATCTTTTACGTCTGTAGCAATTTGTGGCAAAAAGCCATTGGGGTATAGCTCTAAAACATTGCGGCTGTCTTTTGCACGGCGGTAAAATCCGCCCGAGTTACCTTCACGCTCAGAATAGCTACCAAACGAATAAACATTAAAGCCGTTATCTAAGTCGTATCCCATGTTATAAAACAACGCGTAATCTTCAAGCTCCGCTTTACCAAAACGATGATTATAGCGGTTGATTGTAAATTCGCGTGGGTCTAGGCTGCCATCATCAAGGCGGCTGTATTGTTCTCGAGGGTCAAAGCCAGAGCGTTGGGTTGAGTCGTTATCACGGTATTCAATCGAGACGTTTAAAAAGCCATTGTCTGCCAGTGAAAAACCAGAGTTTGCGCTAATTGTGCGGGTATTACCGTCGTTAACTTGACGATCGTCGCCTAAATTAAAAGCAAGGTTACCGTTCTCATCAGCATAAGTGCTATTTAGTTGTGGTACACCGGCCATTTGGCTGTCGTATTGGCCATAAGTTACGCTAACACTACCGCCTTCGGTTGCATCTTTTAAAACAATATTGATTACACCCGCAATGGCGTCAGAACCATATTGTGCTGCAGCCCCATCACGTAGTACCTCAACACGCTTAATTGCAGAGGTGGGGATCATGTTTAAATCAACCGCGGTAGAGCCGCGACCAACCGTACCGCCTAAGTTTAATAACGCACCAGAGTGGCGACGTTTACCATTAATAAGCACTAGAGTGTGATCAGGTGCAAGGCCTCTTAAAACCGCTGGGCGAGCATGATCAGTACCATCAGACAGTGTGGCACTTGGGTAGTTAAAGCTTGGTACTTGGTTAGCGAGCACTTGGCTGATTTCAAGTTGACCTGTGCTTGCCATATCGTCGTTGCTAATAATATCCACAGGCACGGTACTTTGCGCAATACTTCGTAAGCTGCGGCGCGTGCCTGTTACTGAAATTACTTCGATATTCTCTTCCACTTGGTTAGTTTGCTCAGCCGCATTCACAACTGAAAAAGAGGCGCTAAGTGCGGTGGTAATAGCCAAGCTAAGTGCTAATTTTTTATTAGCTGATAAATGCTGGAAAGTCATTAAGCGTGCCTTGAAGATTTTGAAAAGTGCGCATCATATAGAAGCGGCTAGTGCACCGCAAAGATCTAAATTGACTATGTTATTCAACTATTTTTATAAAAAGAAGTGATCCTAATACTAGGCTAAAACGAGGATAGAGCGAAAAGTGAAAAATATTAAGAATATGCAGATTTATGCAGAGAAAATGGCAGACTAAGTGATAAAAAAGGCCAAACTATTTGCTTGGCCTAATAAATAATATTTAATAATTACTCAGGTGCTACTTCAAGGGTTGTAAATAGTGCATAGCGACCTACGTCTACGCCAGCTTCATTAACTGTTACTTTTTGAGACGTTTCAATTAGGTATAAACCAGGGTGTTGCCAAGTGGTGGCAAAAAAACCGTCTTTATCTGTGGTTACTTTAATCTCACCGCGAGTATTACGATAGCGTGTATCACCTTTTAAAATACTTATTTCAATCCCTTCGCCAACCGGCTTGCCATCGCTTAGTAGTTGAAAGCGTGCTTGCTCACCAACAAATAGATCGTTTGGATGAGTTGGGCCGCTTAGCTCTAGGCCTTGACCTAATAGTGCCGGTTTAGACGTGCCATTATGGCTAACAAAGGTATCAACAGTAGAGATGGTTTTAATTGTGGTGATATCGCTGGCGTCTTTAGGTAAGTTGGCATCATCTTTTTTGGCGAATACGCGGCTTCGCTCACCTGCTGCATTTTTGTAAAATGTCATGTACATAGGTTTTTGCGTCATCGCAATATGATAGGTGCCTTGTTGCTGAAGTTTTACTGCTGCAGAGCTTTTGCGCTTTAGGTAATAGGCACGAATGGTATCGGTAACTTGCTCGCCATTTGGGGCAAGTGCCATAAGCAGAGTATCGTCGTACTCTGCGCCTTTTGTGCTTGGACGAAATGCTTTATCAGGTGCAAAAATTTCGTTAGAAATACTTGCGTCAATCATAACGTAATGTGCTTTATCGCCAGAAAGCGAAGTGTGCGAAGGTAGTAACCAACGGGCATGTGCGCTTGCCGCTGTTGATACAAGCGCGGATAAACTCAGTGCGCCTATTAATGCAATTTTTGATAAATTAACGTTCATTATTTTTCCTTTAAATTTGAATGATAAGTAGGGCTACCTAGCGCTTACAGTGACAAAGCTGGTCGCAAATTCGTTTTTACCTTCAATAGTTATTTTCTCTGATTGGGTTAAATCAAGCTCAATGCGGCTGTAATCACGGCCACCTTCTTCGCGCACAACTTCAATATTAAGTAGGTATTTACCGGGCGTTACAGGGTTACCGTTTAGATCGTTGCCATCCCAACTAATTGTATATGTGCCGGCACGCTTGGTAGCGCCGCTGACACCATCAAACTGAGCATTACCTTTACCGGCTTTGCGCCACCATTGGCGTAGATCTTTAAACCATTCTGCTTTTTGAACCCATAGTGCAAGCGTTGTTACGTGTTTGCGCTCTGGTGTTTCCAGCCATACAGCAACATAAGGTCGGTGGTAAGGTTGCACGTTTAAATCGGCGAGGGTTAATTCAACTTCTAACCTTGGCGATTGTGCATGAGCATTAATTTGAAATAGCGCGGCAACTAACAGCGTGATGCTTAGCCATGGTTTAATTTTAAACATTAAGACACTCCTTTTATTTGTGGTACCCAACACAGGTAAATAACGATAGGTGTTGCTACACCTAATGCGGTTATCCATATTCCTGCTAAGCGTTTTTTTCTATTTTGAAATAAAATAATCATGCCGGTGATGGCAAATAGGATCATCAGCACTGCTGATATATCAATAACCCAGCTCCATACTTCACCGCTGTAACGACCTTTATGTAGGTCGCCAATTACACTTAAAAACCCCCCAGTTTGATAATCGAGTAACAATTCGCCACTAATAAAATCAAATTCTGCGTAGGCGTAGCCTGCTGGTAATGGATAGTCGAGCATGACCAGTGAATCTTGCTTTTCCCATTCAATGCTTTTTACTTTATTCAGCCCATATTGCTTGGCTAGGTAAGCTTCTATTTGAGGATAAATAGTAGGTAGAGTGTTTAATTCTGTTTGTGCTTTTACAAGTAGTTCAGCTGGAATTGCTGCGGTAATTTGGCCGTTGTTTTTATCGTTTTTTAACCAGTCAACATGATTTAGCACTATGCCGCTTACACAAAATAGAATAAGTAAAAAAAACAAAGCGGTAGAAATATAGATATGTAAAGCACGACTCGTACTATATAAAGCGCGTTTATTAACAAAGGGCATAAAAGGTGCAGATTTAATTAATTTGTACGGATGATAATGATTTGCATTAGCTGTTACAAATTTATTTACCAAACTTTACACTTTATTTTGCTTATATCGAACGTATTAGTTTTTAGGTGGAGTTGAGGGCTTAGAAATTAAGTAAGTCAAAACCAGCACTTCAACAACAGCAGCTAGGACAATAACCCAAGAAGGAGAGCTGCTGTATAATAAAAATATAAAGCCTATTAGCATACCTATGCTCGCAGCATATTTTGCCTTTACAGGAACTACTTGATGAGCGCGCCAATGTTGTAATGTTGTGCCAAAGCGAGGATGGTTTAATAGCCAGGATTCAAGCGCGCTAGATGAGCGAGCAAAACAGGCTAAGGCTAAAATTAAAAACGGCGTGGTTGGCATAACGGGTAGGACAACACCAATAATGCCGAGTAATACACACAGCAACCCCAGCAATTTAAAGCCGATATTTTTATAATAAATAAAAACGTTTTGTATTTTCACGCTAGCTCTATTTAATAAGTTAAACGGTAAAAGGTAAGCCAATTACAGGATAAAATGAAGCTTAAATGGCTTAGTTACAAGTTATCAACTAAGTCATTTAAGGCGAGCAAAGGGATTTTATTGTTTTTATACTGCGTTTTATTCTTTAGGGGTTTGAAACAGTGCGCCTACCTCTAAAAGTGGGGAGGCGTCTAGCTTATCTGCATCCATCATTGCGGCAATACGCTGCATTGATGAAAGGAGTAAACTCTGTTCCCATTCAGCAAGTGCTGAAAATTTTTCGATAAAATGCTCTTGTAATGGCTGTGGTGCTTTTTCGAGTAGTTCTTTACCTTGTTCGGTAAGGTATAAGCTGACTCGGCGCTTATCCATTTGACTGCGAACACGTGTTACTAAGTTTTTACTTTCGATTCGGTCAAGAATATTAGTAACCGTTGCTGGGCTTAAGTTAACGTTTTGCGCAATACGGCTGGCGGTAATACCATCAGTTTGAGACACTTCCTGCATGATAAGCAGTTGTGGCCCTGTTAAACCCGCTGTTTTATTAAGTTGCTTTGAATGTAAGTCAATCGCACGGATCACCTTACGTAAAGAAACTAGTAATTCGTCATATTTTTGCATTTGCTTGTCTCATGGAAGGCGAATCATTTGCCGTAATCATGAAATGTTACACATCAAATAAATTGAATTCAAATGATATATGTTATTTCAGCCCGCTGTTATTAGTTTTTATTGGTTTTTATTAATTTGAGCAGTAATTAAAATAGTATTTATTATCTTTAATTTATTAAACGTTCATAACATTCTGTTTGCTAAGGTTGCGCACCTTACGTAGGTTAAAAGCGATACGCAAGCCACGGATGTAAAACTTTAGTCGTAATTTAGCCATTGATGTGGCGTAAAAATATAGTAACTAACTCAATTTAAATAACTATTCTATGTAGCTTATGCTTTAAGCATGCATTATTGTTTGTGTACAAGTAACCTGAACTCAGGTTAAGTATTAAAATAGTCTCAGTGTTAAAGGAAATAAAATGCAATTATCACCCTCAGTATGTATTGAGCGTACACATAGCGGTTTAGAATTTATTAGTATTAATAGTCGCCAATGTGAGGCGAAAATATTTTTACAAGGTGGGCAAATAACTGAGTTTACACCCAAAGACAAATTACCATTATTATGGGTGTCTGGGGATGAAACCTTTAGCGAAGGGAAAAGTATTCGTGGTGGCATTCCTATTTGCTGGCCTTGGTTTGGGCAACATGAAAATTCGGACTTCCCCGCGCATGGCTTTGCCCGTACGCATGTATGGCAAGCCGATGAAGTGCATGAAACCGACAGCGAGGTTACTGTGAGCCTTAAATTACCAATGAAGCAGGTAGATTCTACTTTTTGGCCGCATCAGTCGTCATTACGGGTTGAGTTTATCTTATCAGAGCAATTAGAGGTGCGTTTAACCACCTGTAATTTAGGCAACGTACCATTTAGTTATACACAAGCACTGCATACTTACTTTCCAACAGAAGATATTAATAATACCCGAGTGGCAGGGCTGCAAGGGGCACAATATATAGAATTTGGTCAAGGGCCTCATCAGCAAAATGACGTGGTCGACTTTTCCCGTGAAACCGATATGGTTTATACCCAAGCCGCAGCAGTTCAAACAATTGATACTCCTCAGGGGATGATCAGTGTTAGCAGAGAAAACTCGCAGTCGTGCGTACTATGGAATCCATGGATTGAAAAATCAAAGCGGCTATCAAATTTTGCCGATGATGATTATAAAAGCATGTTATGCCTAGAAGCTGCGAATGTGCTTGAAGATGCGGTTACGCTTGAGCCTAAACAAAGTCATACCTTAGTGACAACAATAAAGTGGCTTGGCTAAGTCCAATGGAGCAAAGTGTGTTTACTAATCAACAAATAACCGAACTACCGCAACATCAAAGCATAGAGTTTGAACCGCTTGCCGATAAAGCATTATTGCATGCACAGTTGAATTGGTTGTTATTTTTTATCCCTTTTTGCTTAGTGCTAGCGGCTGTTTGTTATTTCAATACAGATTTTGCAGCCATGGCGCAAGGTTACTTATTGGTTGCTGTTCCGCTATTAATTTTACTTTGTATGTTATACAGCGTGTTCAGTATTAAACTACAAGGTAGTGCATTACGTACCCACGATATAGCGTTTAAAAAGGGTATTATTTGGCAACAGGTAACTATTTTGCCGTTAGCACGAGTGCAGCATATTGAAATACATCGTGGGCCAATAGAGCGAAAACTGGGTTTAGCCAGTTTACGGCTTTACAGCGCAGGTGGTATGAGTGCTGATTTACAAATTAGCGGCCTGACCCACGAAAAGTGCAAAAATATTCGTCAATTTGTACAAAGCTATCGCCACGATGATACCACAAGCGAGGCTACTGCCAGTGAGTGTTGATGCTACGCAAATGACTCCACCTTCACTTAATTGGCAAAAAGTGTCGCCCTGGGCACTGGCTTATTTTGTGATGCACTTTAGTGTGCGGTTCGTCAAAGACGGCTTATTTAATTTACTGCCTGTGTTAGTGGTATTTGTTACCCAGGTAGAAAATAAACTATTTTGGGGGCAAGTTGCGCTCGCGATTGCTTTGACTTCATTGCTTGCTTATTGTTTTTTGTATTACCGTAGTTTTCGTTTTTGTATTACTGACGAGCATGAAATTTTACTAAATAAAGGCGTATTTAAAAAAGAGCGACTCACCTTAAAGTTTTCTAGGGTGCAAAATGTAAACATAGCTGAGCCCTTTTATTTTACTCCAGTAGGTTTAGTTAATTGCATTTTTGATGCTGCCGGCAGTGTTGCCCAAGAAGCGGTATTGCCGGGAGTAACCAGCGGTTATGCCCAGCAAATGCGCAAACAAGTATTTGACTACAAAGCACAGCAGCAACCATCAGCAGAAGTAGCTGACACAGCGCAGTCTCATATTGAAGAGCAGGACGAAAATAGTTTATTCATTTCAAATAAAGAAATAGCTAAGTTTGGTTTAATGTCGAACATGGCCATTTTAGCGCTTGCCGCTATTGCCCCTTTTATGAATGTGGCAATCGATTTTTTAGAGCAGCAGTTTATAACAAAAATAGAGGGTTTTTATCAGCAAGAGCTGGGTATGATGGCTAATGCAGCGGTATTCGCAGTAATTACTTTGATTTTTGTATTGGTATTTATAGCGGTGTTTTTATCGGTGACTATGTCGCTCATTCGGTTCTATAATTATCAGCTTTATTTTAAAAATAAAAAATTTAAACGTATTGCAGGGCTGTTAGAACGCCATCAACTATCAATTAGTTTAGATAAAGTGCAATCTATAGTTATTAAGCAAAACCTAATTGCTAGGCTATTGAAACGTTTTACTGTTGAGTGTTTGCAAGCCAGCAGTGGTGGCGCTGCAAGTATGGCGAAAAAGAATAAACAAACCTTAGTGTTACCTGTGCTCACGCAGGAGCAAGTTGATAATGTGTGTCAGTGGATTTACCCATGGTTTGACAGTAAAAAGCTGGCATTCAAGGCGGTAGAAAGGGCATTGTTATATAAAAATATGGTGTTTTATGCCTTGCTACCGAGTGTTGCTTCTGGGTTTTTAATTAGCTTTATGCAACTTAATGTATTAATTCCGTTAGCATTATTTTTGGTATTAGCTACGTTAGTATTTTTGTCTTATAAACGTTATGGGTATTATCTTCATCAACAAGATGGGCGTTTTTATATGGTGGTACGCAAAGGTATGATTGGCGTACATTACCGGGTATTTGAGCTGTACAAAGCACAAAGCGCTCGCAGTGTGAGTACCTTTTTTATGCGTCGCTCTGGCTTAAGAAGCCTGTATATACAACTTGCTGCAGGTGGCGCGTATGTTCCGTATTTAAAACAGCAAGATGCTGACTTTATTATTGATTTTACGCTCATGCAGGCTGAGTCAGACTCCCGTAGTTGGATGTAATTTCCTCCGTTGTAAATAATTAGCGTTCAGGTTAAATAATAAAGCAGGTGTAAATACACATTTGCACATGCTTTATTACACTTTTTTACTGCCCGTTTTTTCCTTTTAATAATAACCTAGGTGTATTAAGGAATTATTTTAGGGAATTTTATGAAACAGACACTGCTGGCATCCGCTTTATTACTTGCCTCACCAAGCTTCGCTGCTAATTGGCAAACCATTCATACCGAGCATTTCAATGTACACTTTAGTAGTGAGCATACTGATTTTGCTAAATCGACTGCTGTGGAGCTGGAGATTGTTCGTACTAAAGTGCTTGAGCAGCAAAATCGTGCGCTTGATAAAATTGTCGATGTGGTGGTATTTGATCCTTTAAATGCAGCTAATGGCTTTGCCTTACCAACCTCTAATAATCCTGTTATGGCGCTTTTTACTACGCCACCACAATCGGATACGGTAATCTCAAACTCATCGGGCTGGCAGCAATTACTAGTATTGCATGAGTACATTCACTTAGTGCATTTAGCGCAGCCAACCCGCAGTGAGTGGCAACAAAAAATTAGAGGGGTATGGGATCTTTACGATTTAACCTATGGCGATACACCGCGCTGGGTAGCTGAAGGATACGCCACCTTAATTGAGTCTAAAATGACAGGCCGAGGGCGACTCTTTGATAACTATTCTGAGGCAATACTCAGGGAGTTTGCTCAGCAAGGAGCGCTTCCGACCTATGGGCAACTAAATAGTGATGAAGGCTTTATGGCGGGCTCCATGGCGTATTTAATGGGAAGTCGTTTTTTATACTGGCTAGAGCAAAATTACTCAGAGCAGCTGGTCGATAATGTATGGGTTCGTATGCGGGCGGTTAAGTCTCGAGATTTTGACGACGCATTTTCTGGTGTATTCGGGCAAAGCGCTGCCAAGCTATATCGTCGATTTATTGCTGAGTTCACTTACAAAGCAATGCAACAAGAGCAAACCGAGTCACCACTTAATAGCAAGCTTTGGTTAAAGCTTGATTTATACGCTAGCAACCCCGCTCTTTCTGGTGATGGCAGCAAAATTGCCATAGTGGAGCGTGATAAAAAAAGTAATACCAAGCTCATAATTTATAGCACTGAGGACAACACTAAAGCGCAACAGCAATTTACTAAAGCACAAAAGCAATTACTTGAAGATGATGCTAAGGATATTCCTGATACTGCGCCAAGTGTATTTAAGCGCGAACAAAAACAAATATTAAATCAAATAAATCGAGCAGGTATTGCCAATCCGCAGTGGGTAGGCAATAACACTCTTTATTTTAATGCCTACAGTAGTGAGGAGTCGGGGACTTATAACAAAGTGTCTGACATTTTTAGCTATAACATAGATACTGGCAACGTCGAACAACTCACTGAACTGGCTGGTATTCGTCGTTTTAGTGTTACCCGCGATGGTGAAACACTTTACGGTGAGCAAATAAGAGCTGGGTATTCTGAATTAGTAAAAGTCGACCTTAATACACAAACAATCACGCCACTTTTTACCAAGAGCTTAAAAACGACGTATGATTACCCGACCCTAAGCCCCGATGAAATAAAATTAGCTTATTTATCAGCGTCATTAAACGAAAATTGGCAGTTGTATATACAAGAGTTGGCCGGTGATACTAGGCAGTCAGTCCCAATGCCTAATGGGTATCAATATTTAAGCCAGCCGAGTTTTAGTCAAAATGGGGAGTCTATCTATTTTGTTGCTGGCTTAAATAATAAGACTGATATTTATAATTACCATATAAAAAATAACACCCTCACCCGCTTAACTAACGGGCAAGAAGCGCTCGCATATCCGATTGAAACAGAAGATGGCTCACTACTTTATTTTTCCACTAATGCCGATGGCCCTGATGTAAAAACGCTAACAATAGCAAAAAATCGCGCAGCCGTGACGGATCTCGCTGTAACCAGTGAAGCTCCATTGTTGATGGTAAATAAGCATACCTTGCCACCGGCAAAAATATATACCGATGAGATAGCAGAGCAAAGCGATTACGCAGTACTTGATCAGCAAGCGACGTTTGCCTTGGGATCACAGTATTATTCAGCGTCAACCAGTTTGCTAAGCGTAGGTATAAAAAGTAGCGACCTATTAAAGCAACTTGATTTACAAGCGGGTTATAACATTGATTTGCATGACGGTGCATTACATGGAGGGTTTGTACAAGCAAAATACAATGCGCTGAATACAAAGTTTAAGCTTGCGCTATTTGATTATAATTTGGATACATCACATCAATATCAACCTAGCTTAAACGCTGATATTGATGCCCGAGGTGGCTTTGCTGCAATAAGCCACCCATTGAAATTTGGTCAATTACAGTTAACCCCAGAACTTGCTTATAACTATACAGATTATAAAAATGGTCATAAAAATTGGACACGGTTGAGTATTAGTCAGCAATGGCAACATGACCGCCAAGCATTTGCCATAGGGCAGAGTATTTATGCCAGTATTTATGAGGGACAAAATCAAAGTAGTCATTGGCAAGGTTATGACTTAGCAACAAAAATATTTGGCAAAGCATTTAATATTCCCATGTTTGTGAGCTTTGAACAAAAACAACGAGACGATAGTAATTTAGCTTTAGGAGGGTTTAGTTCTAACCTGATTAATCAGCAACAAAGTAGCGAGTTTGTGCTTGCTGCTGAATTGCCTTTTTACAGTGCAACTGCAGAGCGCTATCAAGGTTATGGCGGTGGCATTAGCTTTAAAGAAGGCATGCCCTGGTTTTACTATAAGCAACATCAATTAGATAACAGCGTTTATGCACAAAGTTATGGCTTAAAATACCAAAGTAACTTTAACTTTGGGATGGGTCCTGCGGGCGTTAATGACTTAACTTTTGATATGGGACTGTCGCGTGTTGAAGGCAACAGCTTTGAAGATGAAATGCGCGCATGGTTAAGCTTTTACTATTCATTGTAAAAGCTTATTTAGCTAAGTTACTATCTCAAGTTAGTAACTTAGCTGAGCATTAATACTATCAAGCGTTAGCGCTTTTTCGCTGCATTACACGATTTCTTTGTGAATGCTTTTTACGTTTGCGGCGGGTAAGCCATAAATAAAAGCCTGTACCAGCGAGCCATACAGGGCTAAGGCCAACAATACACCATAGTATTTTACTGATAAGCCCAGCAAAATAACCAAAGTGTAGTTTTCTAAAACTGTCTATTACTTGCCAACCAGCACCAGCCTCTCGAATATCCCAGTTAGCCATGTGTTCACCTGTTTGCTTATTGTAAGTTATGGTATTGGCGTATTCACTGGTAAGTGGATTACTGGTATTTACTTCGCCATAAAGAGTAATATTTTCATCGGGCTCTCGTGGAAAAACTAAAAAAGTTGTATTAAAAGTGGGTATTTGCAGCTTGCTATCATTAAGAATCCGCTCAAAAGAGATGTCGTCACTATATAATTTATTTGTAATAGTGTAGTGCTCTTCTTCTGCGTGTTCTATTACTTCGTGATACCACACTGCACCATTAAAATAACCACCGGTAATCGCTAAAACGATAAGGATAGGAGAGCCTAATACTCCAGTCATTTTATGAATGTCGCTAAGTACTATTTGTAAAGTTGCGCGCCAGCGTACGCTAAATAGTCGCTGCCAAAATTTACGGTAAATAATTAAGCCTGTAATGCCCAGAGTTAATAAAAATAAAGCAAAAAAGAACCCTAATACGGTACCTGTTTGCCCAGGTAAGCTTTTTAAGTCGTTAAGTAAAAAGGTGTAATGGAGTTCTAAAAACCAGTCGGTAAAATAATGAGTTGTGCTTACTGGTTCTGATAAAACCTCTCCGGTGTATTGGTCTAAATGCAACTTATACCAATCGTCAGTGCCACGCTTAACCAAATAAAGCCGGTCGGCGGTGGTGTTATTAAAAAGCTCCCAGCTTCCTACTACATACTCAGGAAAGGCTGCTTCGGCTTTATCTATTAATGAGTCCATAGGTAAGCGAGCAGCTTGCTGCTGTACCACAAAGTGTTTGTCAGGCATCAGTAAGCCATCAATTTCACTTTTAAACACTAAAACACTGCCGGTAATGCTAATAACAATTAACGGAATAATGGCAATTAGCGCCAACCAACTATGAACTTTAAACAGTGTTTTTCTCATTACTTAAGCTTGCATGTTAATTTTTAGATATGCGCATGATAACAGTTATCATTTGTGTTGCAATTATAAAATAGTGAGACTGTGAAGTTATAGCAACGGTTTTTGTATACTCAAGTTGCCACAGGAGGAAACTAAAGTAGGTGTGAAGCTTGTATAAAACCTAGCCAGCTCTACAATGCGCGCACAAAAATAAAGCCTTTAAAAACAAATGTTTAAAAAATGTTTTATTTCTTCCTTTTTATTAACAACAATGTAACGAGCGAGGTTTGCTTTGGCGTATTATTTGCCTATTTTATCAGTGTTTATTTTGGTTTTTAGTTTTTTACCGTTACTTAATAAAATTATTAAAAACCGCAGTGTATCGGGTGTATCACTGCTAATGATGACATTTGGTTTAGCGCAAAGTGTGTACTTTATTAGCTACAATCTTTATTTTGCTCGTTTTTATATTGCCTTGCCGTTTTTTGCGACAGGTTTATTAAGTGGTTTAATTTTATACTTTTTTGCACGTTATAATGCCGCTAAACGTCAGAAGCTGCAGTTACTTGGCATGCTTAGCTTTTCGTTATTACCTTTTTTGTTGCTGTTAAACCCTAACCTAGATACCGCCACTGTGCTAAATGGCTTAACCTATGTGGGCTTAATTATGAGTTCAGTACGGGTTATGCCACAAACCTATAAAACACTGCGAACAGGGAATATTAGTAACCTTAGTGCGCGCTATTTTAGTTTGCAATTTATAGCAGGTATCTGTGGCTTGTTTGCAGAGCTAGCCATGCCAGTGCAAAGTACTTCGCATATATTAATGTTTATTATGATATTGCTAACTAATGCGCTGCAATTTGCGTGTATGCAGTATTATCGCGTACGTCCTGTGTTGGCATAAAATTATAGTGACCGTTAATTTCATTTGTGGCACTTTGAGTAACCAATAAATAAAAAGTGCCCACTATGAAATTAACTATCCATCAAATCGATGCGTTCAGCAGTGAACTGTTTAAAGGTAATTATGCTGCCGTGATCCCACTAGAGTCTTGGCTTAGTGATGATCTTATGCTGAATATCGCTTCGGAAAACAACGTGTCTGAAACCGCTTTTACTTGTCAGTCGGCAGATGGAAGCTTTGCGATACGTTGGTTTTCGCCATTAATGGAGATTGATTTTTGCGGCCATGCTACTTTAGCGGCGGCCTATGTGCTTTGTGAGCAACATAGTATATCGCAGGTGCGCTTTAGCGCAGAGGCGGTGGGCAAACTGATTGTTAATAAAAATAACGATGGCAGCTTTGCTATGACCTTTCCTAAACAAGCCCCTGAAGAGGTTCAGCTTATCCCTGATGCATTATTAGCTGGCCTGTCTATACAACCTGTTAAAGTGCTGAAAAACCGCCAAGCTTATTTTGCTATTTATGGTAATGAGCAGCAGGTTGTAGATCTGAAAACAACCAATGAACAACTAAAAAAATTAGCCCCATTAGATGTGGTTGCAACAGCACCGAGTGTTGAGTATGACTTTATTTCTCGTTATTTTTGGCCTGCCAGTGGTGGTGATGAAGATTTTGTGACCGGCTCAATTCATACCGGGCTTGCCCCTTATTGGGCAGAACAATTTGGCAAAAACTCTTTAAGTGCTTATCAGGCCTCACAACGAGGCGGGAAGCTTTACTGTGAAGTGGGTGATACAACAGTAACATTGACGGGTCATGCCGTAAGGTACCTAAAAGGTACTATTTACCTTTGAATTAGTGTAAAAAAGGCCACGTAAAACGTGGCCTTGGTTTACTCACTGTTATTTACGCTTCTAGCGCTTTGCTAATTAAGCGATCGATATACTTTTTATGTGCTTTGGTTGCGGTGTCTGCACCCCATGCAACATCTTGATCGGCTATTTGAGTTAGCTGATATAGCGCAGCTGTTTTTGCTAAGTTATCGTATTTACTTGCTTTTTTTAAGCCTGCAATTGCAATAAGCTGATTTACGTATTCAATCTGTAAATTATGACTGATCGAATTAGCATTTTTACTATCAACAAAAATACTTGCAGTTAAATCCCCCATAAATTGCGTAAGGCTGTATTCATTACCATATAAAGCGGTATCTGAAATACGCAGTAACACAGCAGGATGCAGTAGTTGCGCTAATACACCTTTTTGCATGCCTAAAATCATTTTATGCGGTTTAGGGTCTTCGTTTTTACCGTAATGATTAAACCCACGACGCTGTTGCTGCATAAAGTTATACAAAGGCTGCATACTTTGCAGTACATTTGGAGCAAACACATACTCAGCTAAAATAGCCATTGCTTGAGTTTGACGCTCAAGTGGCACCGGTGTAAAAGGCTTTGCTGCATTTTCATCGCCCACTACGGCACGCTCTACATAAACCCCTCCAATTTGACGAGATACCACACCTGCCTGCGCACGGTATTGGCCAAATAGGCTGTTAGCAGAAGTAACAAGCTGTTGGTAAGACTCGCCTTTTACTGTAGCTTTGTCTTTAAGTTCAGAAAATAGTGTATTGATCAGTGCCATTCTATCTGCACCATAAGCTGCAGGGTTAGACGATAAATCGCCAATCATCACGCGAGGGTCTATATGGCGACCTGGTGCACGCATATCGTCGGCATCGTTACCAAAGGCCAGTGCATGTTCGCTTGAGCGAGCGAGTATTTTATCAAGACGAGCTTGTTCTGCTGCTTCATCTTTAAGAGCTGCGCTGTAGCCGTAGTTTATTGCCCAATCATCGTATGGACCGGGTTTAGTTTGGAAGATATCGCCTTGAGTTACACCCGTTGGCGCTATATTTGCTGGCGCATAGTCCATTACTGAGCCGGTCACTATACCTTGAGTTTTACTTTTGTCGTGAACTTCTTTCTCATCCCACAAAATAGAAGATTTCATGTTGTGATTAAGACCTAAAGTATGCCCTACTTCATGTAAAACCAACTGAGTTAAGCCTTGGCGTAACATTTCAGTATCTTCAATATTAGCACCATTTGCTAAGCCTTTTGCAAGTATTAGGTTTTGTTGTAACTCATGACCTAAAGAACAATTAAGCTCAGTGTTGCTTCCTGGTTGTGTATGGCTCATAGTGCCTTGAGTATAAAGCGTATCGTATATCCAGCGGTTTTTCATAAATACAAACTCAAGCATAATGTCTGAGCCTAAAATTTCACCGGTTAGAGGGTTAGCTAATGCTGGTCCATATCCACCAAAAGGTGGCTTAGGCGATGAAGTCCAACGCAGTACATTATAGTTAATATCGCCGGCATCCCAATCGGCATCATCAGGTTGTACTTTTACTTCTATTGCATTTTTAAAGCCTGCCTTTTCAAATGAGCTATTCCAAGCAAGTACGGCGTTACGAACTGTATCTCGCCACTCAACAGGCGTAGTATTTTCTATCCACCAGGTAATCGGCTTTACTGGCTCTGAAAGTGCTGCGTTTGGATCTTTCTTTTGTAGGTCCCAGCGCTTTATTACATCTTGGTATGGTGCCCAGTCAGTTGATGTCATTTTATCAAACTGATTAGTGAAATAACCAATGCGCGCATCATCAAAACGAGATTGGTAGCTATTATCAGGTAAAGCTACAAATGAGTGCTGAACTTTTACTGACACGCTTCGTGGATCGCTTATCGCACCTGAGCCTCGAACGGTTGGGCTACTATTAGTAAATACATAGTCAACCACCACATCTAGATTGTTAGGGTAAGGACGCTGTTTGATGATACGTGATTTTTTATCATCTAATTTACCTACTTTAAAACGCTTTTTAGCATTTTTATCGTTCGGATTAGGCGTTGGTGATACTTTATGCAGTGCTTCACTTAAAAATAGCTTGTTAACATTAAAGGCTATTTTACCTTCTTCTTGCTTTTCTATTTTTATACTTGCAAGTACCGCTTCGCTAATGTTTGCCTCGCTGGCTTTAGCTAGCGCGCTATTTTCGTTAAATAAGTAACGCGGGGTTTTACTAACAATATCGATACGATCAAAGTACTTTCTAAATTCAATTAACTTTGTTTCACGGTACGCGCCACGAAAATGACCCGCATCAGTCGCACCATCAACGGTGTGTGCAAAATAAACAAAAGGGGTATCGAGCTGTGACTCGTTAATTACCATTAGGTGGTCACCGGTTTTTTCATCTTGGTAAAGATTAAAAATGCCAGCAAATTCGGTTTGGCCTTTAATCATTTCACTTAATGTTTGTGGCTTTTTTTCTTCTTTTTTTTCTGCAGCAACAGTATAGCTACTGCCAAGCGCTATACTAAGCGCCAAGGTAAGTGTGGTTAATTTCATAATTTGTCTTTTGTCGTTGTTAATGTAATTTTACTGTACGGTTTGTCATGCTATTTCGTACAGTATCGTTCCTAAATACTACCTCAAAGTGATTAGCTTTATGATTTATAATGGTAAAAATTTGTAACAATACATTTATAAGCGACTCAGTGAGGGTTTTTATTGATTTATACTTCACTGCATAAGACCTAACCTATACTTTTTTGTAACAGTTGCTTACAAATGTCACGTTAATGTTTCATTAAGCTTTGGTATCATGGTGTTAATAGTAATTTGGGAGTAATAAACAGATGCAAGGTAATGTACTTAGGTGGATTTTTCCGTTCGTAGCATTAACATTAGGTGTGGTTGGTTTTGCTGCAATTAATGCGATTGCAAAAGAGTCAGATAAAAAAGAAGTCATAGACACTCGTCCAACGGTGCAGGTTGAAGCTGTTTCCGCTAACAATCATCAAGTTATCATTAATAGTTATGGTGAAGTGCAGCCGCTAGAAAATACCCAGCTTTCAGCGCAAGTATCCGGTGAGGTAGTTAGCTGGCATCCAAGCTTTGTGGCCGGTGGGGTCGTGGGTCGTGGCGAAATCTTATTTACAATTGAAAAAGATAACTACGAAGCAGCAGTACTGCAAGCCGAGGCTGAACTTGCCCGCGCGCAAGCGATGTTAATTGAAGAGCAAGCGCAAGCTAAAGTAGCAGAAGACGAAGCAAAACGTTTCCCAAATAAAGCGCGTACCGATTTATTTTTACGTAAACCACAAGTGTTGAGTGCGCAGGCATCGGTTAAATCGGCCCAAGCTGCATTGAAAAGGGCACAACGCGATTTAGATAATTGTGAAGTGAGCGCACCATACGATGCACTAGTGGTGAGTCGTAATGTAGGTGTTGGTCAGTTTGTCACTATGGGCGCTCAAGTTGCCGAGCTGAATAATATTGAAACCGCTGAAGTGATTATTCCGATCGCTGGCTTTGACAGTGTGTTTTTACCTGAGCGTGTTAAAGGGGTAACTGCAACGGTTATTAAAACAGGATTAAATGGGTTTACTCGCCAAGCAGTAATAGACCGCGATTTAGGGATTGTTGATAACGCGACTCGCATGAGCAGTTTAGTAGTAAGAATTGAAGATCCTTATGGGCTTACTAATCAGCAGCCTGCAATTAAATTTGGCACTTATGTACAAGTAAACTTTGCTGGCACTATGCTCAATAATATTTATCGTTTACCGCAAGAGTTAGTAAATAACCAAACCGTGTGGGTAGTCAATGATGAGCAACAGTTAGAGCCGCGTAAGGTGAAAGTAATTCGTGAAGAAGGTGAATACTTCTATATCAGTGATGGCTTAGAAGCCAACGACAAGCTTGTTACTACCTTGCCGGAATATCCACAAAAAGGAATGGCAGTAAAAATAGCCGGTTTAACAGAGACTAAAAGTACAGATGCAGCAGAAAACGCATCCACTGAAAAACTTTAAGGTAGGGTGAGTTATGAATAACACAGAACAGCCCAATACAACCAAACAAACAGGGTTAATTGCTTATTTTGCTAACAACTCTGTTGCTGCCAATTTGATGATGTTTTTTATTATTGTCATGGGGCTTATAAGCTATTTTACTATTCAGCGACAAATGTTCCCCAATATAGAAGTTAACTATATTACTGTAAATGCAAATTACCCTGGGGCGTCGCCACAGGAAATTGAAGAAAGCATCTTAATAAAAATTGAAGAGTCGTTAAAAGATATAACTGAGATAAAAAAAGGGGTGTATCGCGCTTTTCGTAATGGTGGTTCTGCCAGCCTTGAAATTAATACTGACGCAGAGCTCACCGACGTTCTCGATAAGGTCAAGCTGCGAGTAGATGGTATTGCAACTTTTCCAGCGGGAATGGAGCCGGTTACCATTAGCCAAATAGAGTTTCGCCAAGATGTAATTGGTATGACGCTCGTTGCCGACCTACCGCTAAATGAACTTAAGCCAATCGCAAATCAGGTTGAAGATGAATTATTGCAGTTATCGAATGTATCTTTAGTGGTAAATGATGTGCCACTGGATGAAATTGCCATAGAAATAGAGCCCGACACACTTCGCCAATATAATTTAACCTTATCGGATGTAGCGAACGCGGTACGTCGTTATTCGGCTAATTTTTCGGCGGGACAACTAAAAACTGATGCTGGTGTTATTTCGGTTCGAGTAGAAAATCAGTTTTATTCTGGTGAAGAGTTTAGGCAAATTCCGGTAAAAATTGGCGCGAACGGTGCCAAAGTGTTGCTACAAGATATTGCTACCATCAAAGATCAGTTTGTTGAAGGTGAGCGTTACTTTAAATTTAATGGCGAAAACGCGGTTTATTTGTCGGTAAAAGCCACCGAAGATCAAAATATTATTCCGGTGGCCGATTCAGTTAAAGCGTATATTGATAAAAAAAATAAAGAACTGCCATTGGGTGTTCGTATAGAACCACTAATGGACTTTACTTATTACCTAAATGCACGCTTAGATATGATGAAAGCTAATTTGCTGCAAGGTGCAATTTTAGTTGCCCTTATGCTTTCGTTATTTTTACGCTTTAAGCTTGCACTGTGGGTAATGATTGGTTTACCAGTGTGCTTTTTAGGTGCGATGATGCTGATGCCATTATTTGGTATCACGATTAATATTGTGTCTTTATTTGCCTTTATTATGGTGCTGGGGATTGTGGTGGACGATGCCATTGTCATAGGTGAAAGTGCCTACACCGAAATAGAAAAAAAAGGCGGTGGAGTTGTTAATGTGGTTAATGGCGCCAAACGAGTGGCAACCCCTGCCACCTTTGGTGTACTAACAACCATTGCGGTATTTGCACCATTTACGCTTTCAAGCGGCCCTGAAAGTTCCTTTTTTATAGGTATTTCAGTGGTGGTAATTTTATGCCTAATATTTAGCTTGATTGAATCTAAGCTGATATTACCGGCACACATTGCGCATACTCACTTTTCTCCTATTAACCCTGACGGTTGGCGAGCGCGCTTTAATAAGCGCTTTTTTGGTTTTGTAAATGGGCCGTATAGGCAGTTTATTGTTACTTGTATAAAGTGGCGTTGGACGGTGCTATTTAGTTTTGTTGCGCTATTAATTTTTACCTTTGCGTTAATATCGTCTAATCAGGTGAGAATGATCCCATCACCTAAAGTGCCGCATGACTTCCCGCAAATTAATCTTGAGATGAACGATAACGTATCAGACATCCAAACGATTAATGCTATTCGCCAAATCGAAGCCATGGTACTTGAAATAGATAAGCAAACAGCGCGCGAAGAAGGGCAAAAAATGATTCGCGATGTATTGGTATTTAATCAAGGTCGTACAGAGGCGCAACTACTAGCGCCATTGGTTGATGAAGATTTACGCCCTTATAATGCCTTTGAGCTTTCGCGCCGCTGGCGTGAAGCTATGCCAAATATTGCGGGTGTTAAATCGCTAACTATTCAGGATGATGTTGGCGGTGGAGGCGGCGGTAGTGGAGGTGAGTTCGGCTATTTACTGTATGGCTCTGACATTGATACATTGAATGAAGCCGGGCGTCGCTTTATTGGATTATTGCAGCAACAAGAAGGCTTATTCGACATAAGCTCTACCATTGACCCTGCTAGCAAAGAAGTACAAATGAGCTTAAAACCAGTCGCTTTTGACTTAGGGTTAGATTTGGCCTCAATTGCAAATCAAGTCGGTGCGAGTTTTTATGGTGGCGAGGCGCAACGTGTTATTCGCCGCGGTGAAGAAGTGCGGGTGATGGTACGTTACCCTAAACTTACCCGTGAAGCGTTTTCATCGCTTAAACACGCGGTTATCACCACGCCACAAGGTAGGGAAGTGCTGCTGGGAGATGTGGTTGAGCTAACTGAAACCCCTGGTATTAGTTATATTCGTCGTGAAGGCGGTTATCGTACTGTTTATGTGTATGGCAACATAGACGAAGAAGTAATTGAGCCAGGCGAAGTGGTTAAGCAAGTAAAAGAAAATCTACTACCACAATTGTTGGACGAATATCCGAGCGTTAAGTCAGAACTAGGTGGCGCAATTGAAGAGCAGCAGGCACAAGCCGATGAGCAGTTACTGTTTTTTGCTGGTGGTATGATTTTAGTTTATATATTACTGGCCGTGCCGCTAAAAAGTTACTCACAACCATTAATTGTAATGTCGGTTATTCCATTTAGTCTAACGGGGGCAATATGGGGGCATTTTTGGTTTGGCTTAGATATTAGCTTAATGTCGGGCTTTGGTTTAATTGCCGCAGCAGGGGTTGTTATTAATGACTCATTAGTTATGACTGATTTTATTAATCAGGCGCGTCGTGCTGGTATTAGTATAAAAGATGCGGTTATTGAGGCAGGCTGTGCACGCTTTAGGCCGATACTACTTACCTCAATTACTACCTTTGCCGGCGTATTACCGATTATGTTTGAAACCAGTCTACAAGCTAAGTTTGTAATACCTATGGCGGTAGCACTTGGTTTTGCGGTTATGTTTGCAACACTGATCACCCTTATTTTGGTACCGTGTTTGTATATTATTTTAACCGATATAGGCGCTCTAATTAAACGCCCGTTCGCAAGTAAAAAGGTGAGTGTAAGTTAACATCACACATATCATGCAGTTAAATAAAAAAGCTAACCGTTAAAGCGGTTGGCTTTTTTTATTTTTATGATTCTATACTTAAGTATTGTTTTTAAACTTCAGTTACATTCTTTTGTTTGATTGTTGTGACGTTGCTGATTACAATGGTTGATGTTGGTTAACGCATATTAGCCTACGAGCTAGTTTGCCTGTTGTAAGCCATATGATATGGGCGAGACGTTTGACTCTTTAAGGTGTTGCAGTGTTTATACATTCATCATTAACGTGTGGAGAATGGTTAACTATTGGTTGTCTTGGGCTGGATCAGTATAGCCAGCTATTTGTTGGTGATACGGTTAGTGTGAGCTTTTACGATGAGCATGGCGAATTAACTCAGCTAGCGTTTGATTATGAAATACTTTCCCCTGAACAGGGGGAACCCCATGCTTGGAGTTTACTGGTAGTTGAGCATATTAATATGCATATTCCACTGGTGTGCGCTGGCAGAATGACAGAGCAAGGATTGGTTGTTGCGTATCGACATAACAAAATATTTGCACTTGAAAGCAGTGGTATTTGTAGCGCGGTGGTCCATTTTAATCGCGCTGAAAAAAATAAAAAATTAATTGCTGTAAATAGCCTTGGATACGACGCAATTTATCCTCAAAATGGCGATATGTATAGTGCGGGCACCAAAGTATTACAGCCAAAAACTGGGCATATATACCAGTGTAAGGCATGGCCATTTAGCGAATTTTGCCGTGTAGATGAGCATAACACTATGTTTGAGCCTGGCGTTGGCGAGAGCTGGACTATGGCTTGGCAGCAAATACAGTAAATCAACTTCCCTTAGGTATAACGACAACAATAAAATTCACGTAGTTTTTAGTTATCGAATTTATACCGCTTTAGCCCACTCAACTATGAGTGGGCTTTTTTATTTTTATGATAAACTGGACGCCATTGTTATTTTTTAAGCGGTTTTTTTGTGTCTTCTTCTGATTATTCTTTAAGCTTATTGCCTAATTTTCCTATTGCTAAAAAGCAACCTTATGCGCTTACAACTCACTCAAAAACACGCAGTGATGATTATTATTGGATGCGCGATGATGAACGAAAAAGTGTCGAAATACTCGCGCATTTAGCACAAGAAAACGCTTATTGTGATGAGCAATTAGCCCCTATTAAGCCATTACAAAGTGCATTATTTGAAGAGCTTAAAGGCCGTATTGTAAAAGATGATAATACTGTACCGGTAAAAGACGGCCAGTATTGGTATCACTCAGAGGTTCGCGGAGATGATGAATATGCACGCCATTATCGCAGTAGCAGTATGGCAATGGCTAATAAAGTGTTGCTACTTGATGTGAATGAACTTGCTAACGGCTATGAGTTTTATGAGCTAGGGGAAGTGGCGCTGAGCCCCAGTGAGCAATTAATGGCATACTCTGAGGATACCGACGGCAGACGTATTTACACTGTTCGCTTTAAAGATTTAAACAACGATAAAATGCTCGACGATGTACTTGAAAATACCGAGGGGCAGGTTGTTTGGGCGAACGACAATCAAACCGTATTTTATGTAAAAAAGGATTTAAAAACCTTATTGGGTTATCAAGTTTTTAGACATGAGCTAGGGACCGAGCAACACCAAGATGTGTTGGTATATGAAGAGCAAGACAGTAGCTTTTTTATGGGGTTGGGTAAAAGTCGTGATGAAAGCTTAATTATTATCGATTTAGCAAGCACAGAAACTAACGACATGTGGATACTTGATGCCAATCAACCCCATGGCGAATTTACTGCTTTAATGCCGCGTGAAGAGGGCCATGAATTTGATATTGATAAGCTCGGTGATACTTTTTATATAGTGACTAACTGGCAGGCTAAAAACTTTAGATTAATGACCGCGACAAGCAATACCATTGCTGATAAAAACCAGTGGCAAACACATACCCCTCATCGTGAAACTGTATTATTAGAAGGCGTTGAACTATTTAACGACTTTTTAGTGCTTAGCGAGCGCGAACAAGGCCAAGCACGCTTTGTTGTGGTTAATCAAAACGCCGAGCGAATGAACCTTGAGTTTGATGATCCTTGTTATTACGCTGCTATTGCCATGAACCCAGAGCCAAATGTAGCTCATGCACGCATTTACTATTCGAGCTTAACGACTCCCGGCTCGCTTTATAATGTTGATTTAACCACCGGTGAAAAAACCTTACTTAAACAACAAAAAGTACTTGGTGATTTTAACGCAGGAGACTATCAGTCAGAGCGACTCATGGTCAGCGCTCGTGATGGGATAAAAGTACCGGTGTCGTTGGTTTATCGTAAAGATAGTTTTAAACAAGATGGTTCAAATCCGTTATTTCAATATGGCTATGGCGCGTATGGGATCACCATAGATCCAAGCTTTTCAAGTACATCACTGAGTTTACTCGACCGTGGTTTTGTTTATGCAATTGCGCATGTGCGTGGTAGTGAAATGCTAGGGCGTTCATGGTACGAACATGGTAAAAAACAGCATAAACAAAATAGCTTTAATGACTTTATAGATGTAACCAAAGCGCTCACTGAGCAAGGGTACGGCAACAAAAGTAAAGTGTTTGCCTCTGGTGGCAGTGCTGGGGGGTTATTAATGGGAGCTGTGGTAAATCAAGCGCCTGAACTTTACTGTGGAGTGGGCTGCCATGTGCCATTTTTAGATGTGCTCACCACCATGTTAGATGAAAGCATTCCGCTTACAACAAATGAGTATGATGAATGGGGTAACCCAAACGACCCCCATTTTTACGAGATTATTGAAGCGTATTCACCGTACGACAATATTAGTGCGCAACACTACCCCAATATATTGGTGACAACCGGCTTGCATGACTCACAAGTACAGTATTGGGAACCAATGAAATGGGTGGCTAAAATGCGTGAATATAAAACCGATGATAATATTTTAGTGTTTAAAACCGACATGGATGCAGGGCATGGTGGGGCATCGGGTCGCTTTAAGAGCTTAGAAGAAAAAGCGCTAGAAATGGCCTTTTTTATCGCTTTGTCATAGCCAGTATATGATTATCACAAAAAAGCCTCAGTAATGACTGAGGCTTTCTATTTTTAAAATAACTTAATCTAGGTAGGCTTTTAACATCCACACTAGCTTTTCTTGCTCTTTAATGTAATCACTCATTAATGATGCGGTACCTTCATCATCCGCTTCAGCGGCTTGTGCAAGAATATCGCGCTGCATTTTAATTAAGCTGCTGTATCCGGCAAGTAAGTTCTCTACTGCGGTAACGCCATCACTGATCCCTTTTGCTTCTTTAATTTCACTTACTTCTAAGTAATCTGAAAACGCATGTAGCGGTGCACCATCAAGCGTTAAAATACGTTCTGCGATTTCATCTACTTTTAATAGTAGTAAGTTATAAATTTCTTCAAACTTTAAATGTAATTCAAAAAAGTTTCGGCCTTTAATGTTCCAGTGAAAACCGCGGGCATTCATATATTGAATTTGATAGCTGCTTAAAAGCGTATTCAGTGACTTAATAATATCTTCACTTTTTGTACTGTTTAAACCAATTGCATTTACTTGCGACATACCTTGCTCCTTAAATAACCGTTTTTATGAATTTTTTAAATATTGTTCATTGAAATAAGTATTGCTCATAATCGTCTATGAATAAAATCGTTTATACATATTGATGCCATAGCTAAAAGCTATCACCTTACCTGTGATCTTATAAATAAGTTAGTTAACGCTGTTCAATAGATATGGGTTGTGTTTATAGAAATACTACCATGAGCAGAAAATTTAGTGCTTTGCTGAGTATAAAATATGATCTAAAACAAGCTTTTGAAAGGCTCAGCACAGACTTATTTTATTTATTGATTTAGGTCAAAAAACGCGCACAAGTAAAGCGCATAATCAATATAACCCAACTTGATAGAGAGTACTTTATTAAGTTAAGGGGCTACTTGATTAGATGCGGAGAGAAATAATGGAAGCTAAAACACGTAAAGAGAATAAAGCTGAACTCATCGTTATTGGTATTGCTTTGGTCGCGTTTGTTGTTGGATTAGTTGCGCACTTAGCGGGTGCGAGTTTTGCAAACTCTGATACCTTTGGTTATATCGCTGCACCCATGCCGCTGGTGTTAGGTATTATATTTTTGATCAGCTATAAAGTGGCCGTTGCAGCTGAGGACTAAATGTCCTCGTTCAAGCGCTCAAGAATATAATTAACGACTTGGCGAGAGTAAATCATACTGGTATGGCTTAAATGAAACACCTTGTGTTCGGCCATACCTTTGAGCTTGGTTTCATCTAGTAATACGGTGCCATCAGAGCGGCTGCCTTTTACAATGAGTGGCATTAAACCAATCGGTAAGTCGCCGGCAATGCTGTATAGCTTGGCTTTAAAAGGCCAATCACCATTTTTTGAGAGTAAAAATTCAACACTATTTTTTAATAATAGCTCAAACCCTTTTTGTTGCATTTTCTCAGCAATATGACTGCCAGTATGTGGCGTACCTAAGGTGATCACCTTTTCAACATGGTGACTTGGCGCTGAGTTTGCTTCTAAGTAGGCGCGGGCAACTAAGCCTCCCATAGAGTGGCAGACTAAAGCAGAAGGCTCATTGCTAATAAACTCATCTATTTGTGTAAAAATAGCATCTCGATTAGGGTCTCGAGTATTGTAGGTTAAGTTTAAAACTTTAACCCCCGACTCTTCTAGACGCGAACATAACGGGCGCATAACCAAGCCAGACATATACAAGCCATGTAAAACAATAACGCGTTTAACTTTCATACGCCCCCAAATACCAATTTTATTAAAAACATGATCATTCTAGCGTATTAAATAATCCGCTACCTGCGTTAAAAATTATTTATATAGAGCAACTATATGTCATCATTTTCGCCTTGTTATCGACTTATTTCTTTGTCGCTATAATGGATAACTAATTTAATGCAATTGGTATAACCTATTCTAATTACATTAATTGCTGAGGTTTTATCTCAATGTTAGTGGTGTCGGTATTAACCCAAACTTCACCATCTTGAATGGTAATAGCCAATTTAATATTACGATCAACCAACGCAGCTAATAACTGAGTAGCAGCATAATCAAGGCTAAAAATGCTTAAGTTTTTAAACTCGTACAATTTAGGCTGATGCTTTTGCCACCAAATAGCTTGGTTATTCTCGCCATAGGTATATAAAACTACTTTTTTAGCTTTATTACAGGCTTTTTTAAGGCGCTTTTCATCTGGTAACCCCAGCTCAATCCACAGCTCTATTTCTTCGCTGTAATTGACATGCCAAAGCTCCGGCTCATCATCAGCACATAAACCTTTAGTAAACTCTAATCCATCACAGCTATTAAGTGCAAACGCTAGTAAGCGGATCATCAAGCGCTGCTCAGTTTCTGAAGGGTGTTGTGCCAAGGTTAAATTAAAGTCTTGGTATACGTGACGGTCCATATCGCTAAGCGATAGTTGCGCTTTAATAATGGTAGATTTGAGAGCCATAATATCTAATCTGAAAAAATTTGCGCCAGTATAGCGCAATTAAATGAATTGCCAGTTAAAATAGCTACAAATTATATGTTAGGAGTTAAAAATGGCTATCCAGTGGTTCCCTGGGCACATGAATAAAGCCCGAAATGAAATTAAAGAAATAATGCCACAAATGGATGTGATCATTGAAGTGCTAGATGCGCGCATTCCTTACAGTAGCGAAAACCCGATGGTGGCTACCCTGCGTGAAGGTAAACCGGTCATCAAAATTTTGAATAAAGCCGATTTAGCTGACCCTAAAATGACTCAAGCGTGGAAGGATTACTTTGAGCAAGAAAATGGCGTAAAAGCTATTGCATTTGGTAACGATAAAGCGGCTGAAGTGCATCGAATTAATGAGCTATGTAAAAAGTTAGTGCCACATAAAGTCGGTGCAGATAAGCAAATTAAAGCCATGATTATGGGTATTCCAAACGTAGGTAAATCTACGCTTATTAATGTGCTTGCTGGGCGTATAGTGGCTAAAACAGGTAACGAGCCTGCAGTAACTAAGGCGCAGCAACGCATTAAGCTTGATGATGGCATTATGCTTTACGATACGCCAGGGATGCTGTGGCCAAAAGTAGAAAACGAAAACTCAGGTTATCGTTTAGGCGCAACCGGTGCGATACGTGATACCGCTATTGAGTACGAAGAAGTAGCAAGTTACACCGCTGAGTATTTATTGCATGCTTATCCTGAGCTTTTAAAAGCACGTTATAAGTTAGATGAGCTACCAGAAAGTGATTGGGAGTTTGTTGAAATGGCGGGTAAAAAACGCGGCTGTATTCGCGGTGGTAACCAAATCGATACGTATAAAATGTCAGAAATTCTAATTAATGAATTACGAGATGGTATTATTGGCCGTATCACCATGGAAACACCTGCCATGCGTGAAGAGGAAGAAATAATGGTGGCTGGATTGCGCGCTGCTGCAGAGGCTAAAAAGCAAGCCAAAGAAGAAGAGAAAAAACAACGCCGAGCACGTGCACGAAAAAACCGCCGTTAATTTTTAAAGCGTAGGTTAAAGCCTTACGCATTAAATTACAGACATAAAAAAAGCCCGTAAGGGCTTTTTTAGTTTCATATCTACCGTCACCGATATGAGCAATGTAGCAAGTAAATGAGTAGGGCGGAAGCAGGTCATAAACAGCAAGGGGCGTTGTGGTTTATAACAGGTTTCCATAGCTGTTAGCGTGCGCCACACGTCTGTTTTAGGGTCGAGAAACAAATGAATTTTTCAGTCACAAAAAGCAATGTACCGCCTTCTTGTTGATAGTGATTATCAGTTAGATTTGAGTGGTTGTCAACATCTTAATGCAAATAATTCTCATTAACTTTGAGCTGATTGTATATTAAATTACAGGCATAAAAAAAGCCCGTAAGGGCTTTTTAGTTTCATATCAACCGTCACCGATATGAGCAATGTAGCAAGTAAGTAATAGACGATTATCTGCAATCAATATCAAGGGGCGTTGTGATTAATAACAGATAATCTTAGCTTTAACGTGAGCCACACGTTGTTTCAGGGTCGAGAAACAAATGAACTTTACCGTCACAAAAAGCAATGTACTTCCTTCTTGTTGAGATTGATTATCAGTTAGATCTAAGTAACTGTCAACACCTAAATGCAAATAATTCTTATTTTAACTTTTTGTTCATTTATAGCACTAAAGTAAGGGCTGATTTTTGCTGCAATTCTCCTTATGCTAAGTTAAGTATTATAAAAATAATAACAAGAACAAAAATATGTTTTCTATTTGGTTTATTAGCCTTATTGCCGTGGTGTACCTAGGAGTATTATTTGCAGTGGCGGGGTGGGCAGATAGGCGTAAGGTGCTGCCATTCAAAGGTATGATTTATGGTCTGTCACTGGGTGTATATTGTACCTCATGGGCTTTTTATGGCACAACTGCGCAAGCCGCAAGTAATGGTTGGTGGTTAGCACCAACTTATGCGGGCACTATTATATTATTTATTTTTGGCTGGCAATTGTATTGCCGTATTGCACATATTTGTCGACAACAAAAACTCACGTCATTGGCTGATTTTATTGCTACGAGATATGGGCAGTCGTCAAGTCTGTCAGGGCTGATCTCACTTATTTCAGTAATAGCGATTGTGCCGTATATTTCTCTTCAGCTAAGTGCAACTGCGCAGAGCATCAACTTAGTCACCGACCGAGCCCCTACTCAAAGTAACCAAGTGTGGGCTGATAGTACGTTTTATATCACTTTATTACTGGCTTTATTTGCGATTTTATTTGGTGCCCGAAGGCTTAAACCTAGCGAGCATAACCCTGGACTAATCGCCAGTATTGCCTTTGAATCAATAGTAAAGTTACTGGCTTTTATTGGGGTGGGTTTATATGTCTGTTTTGTTTTATTTGATAGCCCAGTTGCACTCTACGAGCAAGCACTAGCGCTAAATATACCTAATCAAGTTGCGGCAACTCAAAGCCCTGTTTATGTATATGTTGCGCATACTTTTTTAGGGATACTGGCAACGTTATGTTTACCACGCCAGTTTCATATGAGCTTTATTGAAAATAACAATAATAATGAACTGGCTACCGCTCGGTGGTTATTTCCGCTTTATTTATTGGCCATTAATTTATTTATATTACCCATTGCTTATGCGGGGCTGGTTTACTTTAACGGCAATAGTGTAGGTCAAGATACCTTTGTATTAGCGTTGCCAATGGCGGCAGACAATAGCGGGGTAACCTTACTTGCCTTTTTAGGTGGCTTTTCGGCGGCTACCAGTATGGTAATCGTCTCGTCAATTGTTTTGTCGGTGATGATCACTAACGATTTTATCAATCAGTTTATCTTACGTCGTTCACAGTTAACTTCAAGTAGCCGAGGGCTAGATAAAAATCACTTGCTGCATGCGCGTAAAATAGTGATTGTGCTGATATTGTTACTTAGCTATTTCACTCATAGAGTGCTTGCAGAAACTACCACGCTAGCCAGTGTTGGGTTAATGTCGTTTACCTTGGTGGCACAATTTGCTCCTGCGATGATCATTGGTTTGTGGTGGCGACACGCATCGTGTCGTGGTGCACAGTTTGGGATTTTAAGCGGCTTTGTTATTTGGGGGTACACTCTATTACTACCGAACTTGGCTAGTGGCTTAGGCAGCCAAAGCAGTTGGTTAGTTGAAGGACCGTGGAATATTAAGTGGTTGGCTCCAACTGATTTATTTTCATTGGGTTTAGAAAGTATAAGCCAATCATTACTATTGTCGTTAGGGGTTAATACACTAGTGTATTTGCTTGTACCACTATTTAGCCGTGCAACGCTTGCTGAGCGTCTGCAAAGCAATAAGTTTATTTCACAATTAAACGACTCGCGATTAAACACTGCATTACAGCCACTCAATTATGAAGACCTAGGTGCATTATTACAGCGTTTTGCTGAAAAAGACGCGAGCCACTCTTTAGTGCAGCAGTATTTCCCACATGAAAAAAGCCAATGGAAGCGGATTGCTAATGTTGAGCTTGAGTTATTAGTTGAGCGTGAAATGTCAGCGGTTATTGGTGGCGCATCAGCACGGCTAATTTTAGATGTAGCGAAAAATGAGCAGCGTCAGCCTTTAGAACAAGTCGCCGAGTTTGTAGATGAAGCTAGCCAAGTACTTAAATTTAATCGTGATTTGCTGCAATCTACCATTGAAAATATTCAGCAAGGCATTAGCGTAGTTGATAGGGAACTTCGTTTGGTAGCCTGGAATCAAGGTTATAAGCAGATGTTTAATTATCCTGAAAGTGCTTTGTATATAGGCCGACCTGTTGCCGATATTATTCGCTTTAACGCTGAGCGAGGCTTATTTCGTGGTGAGGATATTAATACTGAAGTTGATAAGCGTTTAGCGTATTTAAAGCAAGGTAGTGCTTATAAATATCAGCGTGCTCACAACGATGGGCGAGTATTTGAAATGCAAGGTAAGCCTTTACCTGGCGGTGGATTTGTAACGACCTATACCGACATAAGTGAATTTGTAAAACAACAAAAAGCGCTAACACAAGCTAATTTAAGTCTTGAAGAACAAGTGGCTACGCGAACTGCGGCATTAACACAGGCTAACCAAGCGCTTTCTAAAGCTAAGCAAGTAGCAGAGCAAGCAACAGTAAGTAAAACGCGTTTTTTTGCCGCAGCGAGTCACGATTTATTGCAGCCATTTAATGCAGCAAGTTTGTTTTGCTCGCTGATGAACGAAAAAGCTCAAGATACTGAGCTTAAAGAGCTAGCCATGAATATTAAAAATTCATTAGGCAGTGCGGAAGAGTTACTTTCAAGTATTTTGGAATTAACTAAGCTCGATTCGGGCTCGTTTAAAGTACAGCTAACGGAATTTAATGTGAGTAGTTTAATAGAGCCATTGCGTAATGATTATTTAGCTCTTGCTCAAGAAAAAGGCCTCAGCTTTGTTGTTGAGTCGTGTGAAGCGCGAATTTACACAGATAAAGCATTACTTAAGCGTGTACTAAGAAACTTACTAAGTAATGCGATTCGCTACACTGAGCACGGTGAAGTACGCTTAAGAGTCTTACTTGATGAACGCCATGTGTCGTTTGTGATTGAAGACACAGGCATAGGTATTGCCACTAGTGATCAGCAGAGTATTTATCAGGAATTTAAACAATTGGGTGAAAAACCCAATGCTGAAGGACTTGGTTTAGGGTTGTCGATCACCAAACGAATTTGTGACTTACTCGGGATCCCGTTAGTAATGGGGTCGCAACTTAATCAAGGCACCCAATTTACTTTAACCATGCCATGCAAACCTAGTTTAAAAACACCAGCCACTGCGCATGTACCTGCCAATTCAGAAACTGAATTGGGTCGTTTATGTATTTGGCTTGTGGATAACGATCGTAATGTACTTGAAGCGCTGAAACAGTTGCTAGAAAACTGGGGCTGTGAAATTGCCACGGCCACTAACTTAATTGAACTTGAGCAACTCAAAGCAGAAAATACACTACCACAGCTACTTATTGTTGATTATCAGTTGGATGACGGTGTAACGGGTCTTGAGGTGATTGAACAAGCAGGATTAATGACGCTGCCTGCCATTGTTAATACTGCAAACCACGATGAGCAAATACGCGAGCGCGTACTCGATGCAGGTTATCCTTTATTGTACAAACCACTTAAAGCACCGGCATTAAAAAGAATGATAAAACGACTGACTTAGAGACGTACACTATATTAGCTCGCCTCTAACTTACCAACTTGAGATAGCTGATTAAACAAAATGCCTGCTTGGGTACGGTTATACACATTCAGCTTTCGCAAAATGGCCGATACATGTTGTTTTATGGTGGTTTCTTGAATCGACATTTCAAAGGCAATTTGTTTGTTCAAAAGCCCGTCGGCTATCATCGCGAGTACACGGTATTGCTGTGGAGTGAGTTTTTCTAGGTTGCGGGCAAAATTGCTCTGTTCGTCATTAACAACCACATCAGTTAAGTCAATATCTGTTGGCAACCAAGAGTCTCCATTGAGTACATGTTCAATGGCTTCACTGATCACATCAAGGGATGATGACTTTGGAATATAGCCTGCAGCACCTAAGCTCATGGCTTGTTTTATGATAGTGGGGGTTTCGTTAGCCGATACCATAATAATTAATATATCAGGGTATTGATTTCTTAGTTGTGAGAGCGCTTGTAAACCATTGGCGCCAGGAATTGTTAAATCTAAAAATATCAGCTCTATCTCGGGGTGTGATTTTAATAAGCTAAATAACCCGTCGATATCGCTGGTTTCTTTTATATATTGTTCTGGTACGGAAGTCGCTGCTGCTTGACGTAGCGCACTTCTGAATAAAGGATGGTCATCAGCAATTATGGTATTCACAGCACAAGCCATTTCAAATAGTCTCCAATGCATTAAGTTATATGTGATTTTGCGATGTGAAACAAGGTTTGTCTGTGGGGATATACAGACAAACCCTAGGGTCTGTTCACCTTTCAAGATTGAATTTGCAGCAGTCTGTTTGATATTTAGGCAAGGTAGAGCCTATGTCATGTGGTTATTCCACATAAATAGGCGATAACGCAGCATCAATGCCAAACAGGCGCTGCCCTTCGGGTTCTTCCGAGGGGCGATTTACTCTTTGTTGCTCGGTTTTTACTTAGCCCACTAGGTTGCAAACCTCGCGCCGCGATTAAAACAGCCCCTAGTTTGAACAAATTTCAATCAGCAAAGGTCAACAGGCCCTAGTGATATTAAATTTTAAAAACGATAGCCCACAGTGAGTGATATTGTGCGAGGGTCGCCGTAGTAACCAATCAAGGTATTGTCTCCACCAAGACCCGGCGTGTATTTGCTGGTATCAGTTGGATCTGACGGATCAGGAGCCACGAACTGATAACCACCAATCATGTATTCTTCATCGGTTAGGTTTTTACCATAAATACCCGCAGTCCAATGGCCATCTGTGCTGTACCAAGTAACACCAATATTTAATAATCCGTAGGCGTCTTGTGTTAAGAGGCTATCTTCTTCGAACAGTGCGTAATCACCACGGTGATAGTAATTACCATTTATAACGAAGTCGCCCATTTCTGTGTATAAACGATAGGTAGCACCTAAGTTGAAAGTTAGATCTGGGGTGTTTGAAACACTAAAACGGTCTGATTTATCAAATGTTTCACCGGTATCAGGGTTGGTATCAATTACATTTTCAAAACTACTGTCGATGTAACCGATTGACGCGTCGAAAGTTAGTGCATCGCTTGCAACATAGCTAAGTTCTAATTCAACGCCATCAGACTTAGACTCGCCAATATTACCTAAGCGCTGGTTTAAATCTGCGGCGCTGTCACCAGGTAATACCGAAATATACTGACGATCCTTGTGATCAAGTGTGAATACGGTTAAGTTTGCGCGTAAATTATCATTCCATTCGCTTTTCATGCCTAACTCAATTGAGTCAACTACTTCGGGTCTTGCTGCTGGTTCTGCTGTTGTAGCTCGTGGATTAAATGTCCCTGACTTAAACCCTTGCGAGTAACTAGCAAAAAACATAATGTCGTTATTGTATTGGTATTCCACACCTGCACGAGGTGTAAAGCGTGACCAATCTTCGCTGTCATCGAGTACGGTAGGCACTAATTGGCCTTCAGGGCGTACATAACCCGGGATCCAACCTGATTCAGGATAAACAACGTCAAAAATAAGACCATTATTTACAATCGCTTCTTTGCTGTCTTTGGTATAGCGTGCGCCTAGGGTCATTGACCATTTTTCATCAAAGTCATAGCTTCCTTGTATATAAGCTGCTTTGCTGGTGGAGTTGCTACAACCGCTTACTTCACGGGTAAGTCCAGGGGCACCTAAACTTTGACCAAGCACACCTAGTACAGCCTCAAACTGGCCACACGATTCACCATCATAGTAATATAAGCCCGATACTAATTTGTAGTCATCGCCACTGTGATTTAGCTGCAACTCATGCGTGGTTTGTTCATCGTCATAAATGGCTGGAACATCAAAAATAGGTAAAGAGGTATTATCAAAGTCGATATTGGTTGGTGAATAGCTTTCTCTTGTTGCTGCAACGTATTTAATGCTGGTGTTTGCGCTCATATCCCAGCGAGCAGTTAAGCTCATACCTTCAAGTTCTACTTTGTTCCATGTTGGTAAACTAGTATAAGAGTCATACACGCTATCTGGTACAGGCGCATTAGTTAATATGCTTGGAAGTAAGCGATATCCGCCTTTCGCGTTAGAGTCATCATCGGTTTTATCCCACGCTAAACGAAAGAATAAGTCATCGGTTGGGGTGTACTCTAGCGTAACCCGTGCAGCGGTAACATCTTTGTTGTAGTTTTCGCGATCTTGGTTATCAAGCGCAGACGTTAAAAATTTACCATAGCCATCACGGTTCAATGTGGCAAAACCAAAACCAACATAGAGTTTTTCGTCAATAAGTGGGAGCTGTCCAGTAACTTTTAAATCTTTTTGGCTGTAGCTGCCTACGGTGCCTTGAATATTTAGCGTTGCATCTCCGCTCATTTCTTTGGTGACATACTTTACTGCACCACCAATAGTGTTTTTGCCATATAGCGTACCTTGCGGGCCACGTAATACTTCAATTTGCTGCACATCAAGTAAGTCGAGCACGGCACCTTGCGGGCGGGCGATGTATACATCATCAATGTAAATACCTACACCAGGTTCATAACCCCAGAGAGGGTCTTGCTGACCTACACCGCGAATAAACGCAGTGATAGTAGAGTTAGTGCCTCGGCTTGATTGTAGTGTGGTGTTGGGCGAAAACTGCTGTACCTCGGTCATCACACTAATGCCATTTTCTGCTAATTCTTGTGCGCCAATTGAGGTTACGGCAACCGGAACTTCTTGTAAGTTTTCAACGGTTTTGCGAGCGGTTACTTCTATTCGCTCTAACTCTGCTTTTTTTACTGTAGAGGCTTGTTCAGCTGCCACACTTGTTGTGCTTAATAAGGCCAGTGAAACAGCGAGTGTAACGGGTGTGATATTTTGTTTGAGCTTTATCATTGGTGTGTTCCTGTTGTTATTAGTTGATTATTTGTTTGCTCATGTCACCTGCACTTAATGTAGAAGATAGTGTTAAAAAATGAATTAGTACCATAGTGCTATATGTTTTTAACACCTTGACTTATCTTGCTTTTAAGCCAAATTTAAAGCATGTAGTACCTTAGTGTTATGTCTTTATTTTCGCTGAGCGATAAAACTAACAGCAGTTACTGCGATGTCACCTCATCTGGGTAATAACAATAATTATAGGAATGTCTATGCTGAGTATGATAGGGCTGTTAGGCGGTTTAATACTGCTAATAATTTTAACGTTGCGTGGGGTCAATTTATTTATTGCCGCGCCAATATGTGCATTGTTGGTTGCACTAACTAGTGGGATGGCTATATTCCCGGTGACTGCCGATAGTAATTTTATTAACGCGTATATGGATGGCTTTGCTGGATTTTTAAGCGCATGGTTTTTTATGTTTTTGCTGGGCTCGTTGTTCGGTAAATTTATGGAAGATACAGGCGCAGCAGACAGTGTAGCCAGTTACATTGTTGGCAAATTAGGTATGAAGCATGCGGTGCTCGCGGTGGTGATTGCTTGTGCCGTACTGACTTATGGCGGAGTTAGCGTATTCATAGTGGCGTTTTCGGTTTACCCGATGGCGCTCAGTTTATTTAAAGACGCTGATTTGCCACGGCGCTTTATACCTGCAACGTTAGCGTTTGGTTCAGTGACGTTTACTATGACCTCTGCGGGCTCGCCTGAAATTCAAAATTGGATACCCGTAAAGCATTTAGGTACCTCACCTTATGCCGCGTGGGAAGTAAGCTTAGTGGTGGCTATTTTTATGGCGACAGTAGGTTACTTTTGGCTAAATAAAATGATTAAAAAGGCGGTTGCCAAAGGTGAGCGCTTTGCTGCTAGAGACGACGATCCAGTTATTTTAGAGCGTAAGCGGCCGCACCCAATCACCGGGGTTATTCCTTTGCTGGTGGTGCTACTTCTATCATTTATATTACATGATGTTTTACAGCAAACTGCGCTGATTGTGGCGCTGCTTGGTGGTGTTTTGAGTATTGTGGTCATTAATTATAAGTATTTCCATAACATGGCCAATGCAATCAATATGGGTACCACTGGTGCCTTAGTGGCGATAGGTAACACTGCAGCTGTAGTTGGGTTTGGCGCTGTGGCTAAAGTATCACCGGCTTTTATTGCTGCTGTTGATGCTATGACTCATATGCCTGGTAATGAGCTGGTGGGGGCTGCTGTTGCAGTGAGCGTTATAGCTGGGTTAACGGGGTCAGCATCCGGCGGGCAAGCGATTGCACTACCGCTTGTGGCTCCTGGATATTTGGATATGGGAGTTAATCCAGAGCAATTACACAGAGTGGTTGCTATTAGTTCTGGTGCATTAGATAGCCTGCCACATAATGGCTACGTGGTCACAACCATCAGGGCCATTTGTAAAGAAACACATCAACGCGCTTATTGGCCATTAGCTGCATTGACCGTGGTTATCCCATTGGTTGGGGTGGCTCTTGCACTAAGCTTATTCATCACTTTTTAAGGAATTGCAATGAGAATAATATTATTAATAGGGTTGCTGTTTTTATTTAGTAGTACCGTGTTTGGCGCTGATAAAGCAGAGCCATTACTAGTAGAAAAGCAACATTTTAGCACTGAAAACTTCACAACGGTTTCAGGTACAACGTTGCCACAGGTTGATATTGGCTGGGAAAGTTATGGTGAGCTTAACGAAGCCAAAGATAATGTGATTTTGATCACTCATTATTTTTCTGGAACCTCTCATGCTGCAGGTAAATATTCAGCCGACGACGCCGCAGCAGGGTACTGGGATGCGTTAATTGGCTCAGGAAAAGCCATAGATACTAACAAGTATTTTGTGATCAGCTCTGACACCTTAGTCAATGCCAACTGGCATGATGAAAATGTAATCACCACAGGCCCAGCGTCAACTAATCCCAAAACAGGTAAACCATATGGTTTAGATTTTCCTGTGGTTACGATTACTGACTTTGTGAATGTGCAAAAGCGTTTACTCGAAAGTCTAGGTATCACTAAGTTACATGCCGTGATGGGCGCATCAATGGGGTCGTTTCAAGCTCTTGAGTGGGCAACGCGTTACCCAGATAAAGTAGAGCGGTTAATTCATGTGATTGGCGCTGCAAAAATGGATGCATGGACAGTCGCAGCCCTTGAAAAGTGGGCATTGCCAATTCGGTTAGATAAAAACTGGCAGCAAGGTAATTACTACGGCAAGGAACGCCCATTAGATGGACTTGCCGCCACCATGCTTAATATTACCCAAGATGCCATGCACCCGATTATTTATAACGCTAGCTTCCCTGACTTTAACGTACTTGATGAAGGCGCGTTAAAAGACATTCGTACCTTGCCAAAATTGAGCCAAACACTGGCGCAAAGAGCCATGGCAAGAGCAAAAGCCCAAGATGCAAATCACGTATTGTATTTGGTACGGGCATCACAACTGTTTACTGCCGGTATGGAGCAAGACTTAAGTACAGCACTTAAAAAGGTCAGCGCTAAAACATTGTTATTACCTGCCACCAATGACCTACTTCTACGCCCTGAAAATATGCGAACCGTGTATGAGTCAATGAAGTCGCTGGGGAAAGACGTTCAGCTTTCTGAAATTGAAGGCGGTTGGGGACATTTGGATGGCATTTTTTCAATTTTGCCTAAAGCGCAGCTTATCAGTGAGTTTTTAGAGGAATAGCAGTATGAGTCAAAACGTTTTAATCACCGGTGCAGCTAGTGGAATAGGGTTTTATATTGCTGAGCAGTTAGCTCTTGCTGGGCATACCATTATTGTTACCGATCTTAATGAGCAACAGGCTCAACAAGCAGCGCAAAAAATAGTTTATCAGGGTGGTAACGCTCATGGTTACGCACTTAACGTTGCTGATAGCCAAGCGATTGAGGACTTTTTTAGCACCTTTACGCAACCTATCGATGTATTAATTAATAATGCAGGAATACAGCATGTAGCTAAATTAGAAGACTTTCCTGCAGATAAGTGGCTGCTTTTACAGCAAGTGATGTTGGTTGGCCCCGCAATGATGAGTAAAGCAGTTTTGCCACGTATGCGGGCTCAAAACTTTGGTCGAATCATAAATATTGGTTCTATTCATGCGATGGTTGCCTCTAAATATAAGTCGGCTTATATCGCTGCAAAGCATGGCTTAATCGGCTTCACGAAAACTATGGCACTCGAAACAGGGGATGCCAATATTACTATTAACACTGTTTGCCCTGCCTATGTGAAAACGCCTTTGGTAGAACAGCAAATTTCCGCACAAGCAAAAGAACATGGTATTTCTGAGCAACAAGTGATCGACACGATTATGCTAGCACCCATGCCGAAAAAAGCATTTATCGGCTTAGACGAGATCCTACATACCGTTAGTTTTTTAATGGCCGATGCAGCTCGTAACATTACCGCCCAAGCGATCGCCATTGATGGCGGTTGGACTGCACAATAGGAGGAGCCAATGGCAGGTTTTGATAAAGTAGTTACAAGTTACAGCGAAGCGATGGCGGGTCTTGAAGATGGTATGACAGTTATCGCTGGTGGTTTTGGTTTATGTGGTATTCCTGAGGGATTAATTGCACAGATTAAGCGCCAAGGCACCCGAGACTTGACCTTAGTGTCGAATAACTGTGGTGTTGATGGTTTTGGTTTAGGTGTGCTACTCGAAGACAAGCAAATTAGTAAAATGATTGCCTCGTATGTGGGCGAAAATGCATTATTTGAGCAGCAGTTATTGAGTGGTGAGTTGGATGTTGAACTAACGCCACAAGGGACGCTAGCCGAAAAAATGCGTGCCGGTGGTGCGGGCATTCCTGCCTTTTATACCGCAACCGGTGTGGGCACTCCGGTCGCCGAAGGCAAAGAAACACGCAATATTAACGGCCGTGATTACTTACTTGAGCCGAGTATTACCGGTGATTTTGCTATTGTAAAAGCCTGGAAAGCGGATCGCTATGGAAATTGTATTTATCGTCATACGGCGATGAACTTTAATCCTATGGCAGCCACTGCTGGTAAAATTACCGTGCTCGAAGTTGAAGAAATTGTAGAGCCTGGCGAGCTTGAGCCAAGCCAAATTCATACACCCGGTATTTATATTGACCGTGTTATTAAAGGTGAATTTGAAAAGCGGATTGAAAAAATTACAACGCAACCGGCCGAGTAATAAGGAGTACATAGTTATGGCATTAACACGAGAGCAAATAGCAAAACGCGTGGCGATGGAACTCGAAGATGGCTACTACGTCAATTTAGGTATTGGTATACCAACACTTGTCGCGAATTATGTGCCTGAAGGCATTGAGGTGATGTTGCAATCGGAAAATGGCCTCTTAGGAATGGGGCCATATCCACACGCTGACTCAGTGGATGCGGATATGATCAACGCGGGGAAGGAAACAGTAACCGCAGCAACTGGTGCCGCTATTTTTAATTCTGCAGAAAGCTTTGCCATGATCCGCGGTGGGCATGTTGATTTAACTGTTTTGGGGGCTTTTGAAGTTGACCAAAATGGCAACATTGCTAGTTGGATGATTCCTAACAAGCTGGTTAAAGGTATGGGCGGAGCGATGGATTTAGTGGCTGGGGCAAAAAATATTATTTGCACCATGACCCATGCAAACAAACATGGTGAGTCAAAACTATTAAGTGAATGTAGCCTGCCACTAACCGGTGTTGCCTGTATTAATAAAGTAATTACGGATCTCGCTTTATTAGAAATTAAAGACGGCGCCTTTCACTTGTTAGAATGCGCTCCAGGAGTAAGTGTTGATGAAATTAAAGCCAAAACGGCGGGTAATTTAGTTATTAACGACAAAGTCAAAACCATGACTTTTGAGTAATTTTACTAATGATGGGCATGGAGCAAAATAATTTTATATGCTTCATGCCATCACTGCATTGCACTTATTAAGCACTTAAGTCATTTAAATTCAGTTTATAACGGGCCCCTATCAAGCCCATCTCATACCCCAAAATATCTTTAAAGCAAGTTTTTTATAAATTGATTGCATTTTAAGCGACTTCTATGGTGATGTTCGCTTTAAGTAATGCTATACTCCCGCCGAATAATTTATCGACTTTATTAAGAGTAAAATTAATGGCAGATTTATCGAAGTACAGAAACATTGGTATTTTCGCGCACGTTGATGCGGGTAAAACCACAACTACTGAGCGTATCCTAAAGCTTACAGGTACTATCCACAAAACAGGTGAGGTTCATGATGGTGAATCGACTACCGATTTCATGGATCAAGAAGCTGAGCGCGGTATTACTATCCAGTCTGCGGCAGTAAGCTGTTTCTGGAAAGATCACCGTTTTAACGTTATCGATACTCCTGGACACGTTGACTTCACAGTTGAAGTTTACCGTTCACTTAAAGTATTAGATGGCGGTGTGGGTGTATTCTGTGGTTCTGGTGGTGTTGAGCCACAATCAGAAACTAACTGGCGCTATGCGAACGAATCAGGTGTTGCACGTATCATCTTCGTAAACAAATTAGACCGTATGGGTGCTGATTTTTACCGTGTAACAGCGCAAGTACAAAAAGTACTTGGTGCTACTCCACTTATCATGACTTTACCAATTGGTATTGAAGATGAATTCGTAGGTGTTGTTGACGTTTTAAACAAGCAAGCATACGTTTGGGATGACACTGGTCTTCCTGAAAACTACGAAATCACTGACGTTCCTGCAGACATGGTAGACAAAGTTGACGAATACCATGAAATGCTTATCGAGACTGCTGTAGAGCAAGACGATGACCTAATGGAAGCATACATGGAAGGTGAAGTACCTTCAGTTGAAGATATCAAGCGTTGTATCCGTAAAGGTACTCGTGACCTTGCATTCTTCCCTACGTTCTGTGGTTCTGCATTCAAAAACAAAGGTATGCAACTTGTTCTTGACGCAGTAGTAGATTACTTACCTGCACCTACAGAAGTTGATCCTCAACCTCTTATGGATGAAGAAGGTAACGAAAACGGCGAGCATGCAATTGTATCTGCAGACGAACCTTTCAAAGCGCTTGCATTCAAAATCATGGATGACCGTTTTGGTGCGTTAACATTCGTACGTATCTACTCTGGTGTGCTTAACAAGGGTGACACTATCCTTAATGCATTTACAGGTAAAACTGAGCGTGTTGGCCGTATGGTTGAGATGCAAGCAGATGAGCGTAAAGAACTTACTACAGCACAAGCGGGCGATATCATCGCTATCGTTGGTATGAAAAACGTGCAAACTGGTCACACTCTATGTGATCCTAAGCACCCAGTAACACTTGAGCCAATGGTATTCCCAACTCCAGTAATCTCGATTGCTGTACAGCCTAAAGATAAAGGCGGTAATGAGAAAATGGGTGTTGCTATCGGTAAAATGGTTGCAGAAGATCCATCTTTCCAAGTTGAGACTGATGAAGATTCAGGCGAAACTATCCTTAAAGGTATGGGTGAGCTTCACTTAGATATCAAAGTAGATATCCTTAAGCGTACTTACGGTGTAGACCTTATCGTTGGTCAACCACAGGTTGCTTACCGTGAAACTATCACTCGTGAAATCGAAGATAGCTACACGCATAAGAAACAATCTGGTGGTTCTGGTCAATTTGGTAAAATCGATTACCGCATCAAGCCAGGCGAAGTGGGTTCAGGTTTCGCGTTCACTTCATCAGTTGTTGGTGGTAACGTACCTAAAGAATTCTGGCCTGCAGTTGAGAAAGGCTTCAAATCAATGATGGGTGAAGGTGTTCTAGCTGGCTTCCCAGTACTTGACGTTGAAGTTGAGCTTTTCGACGGTGGCTTCCACGCCGTGGATTCATCTGCAATTGCTTTCGAAATCGCTGCTAAAGGCGCTTTCCGTCAGTCTATCCCTAAAGCGGGTGCACAACTTCTTGAGCCAATCATGAAAGTTGACGTGTTCACACCAGAAGATCACGTAGGTGATGTAATTGGTGACCTTAACCGTCGTCGTGGTATGCTAAGCAATCAAGAAGCTGGTTTAACTGGCGTTCGTATTAAAGCTGACGTACCGTTATCAGAAATGTTCGGTTACATCGGTTCACTACGTACAATGACATCTGGTCGTGGTCAGTTCTCTATGGAGTTCTCACACTACGCTGCATGTCCACAAAACGTAGCTGATACTGTAATCGCTGCAGAAAAAGAGAAAAATGCTGCTAAGTAATTAGCACTTTCACTCTTTAAAAAAACCCGCACTTGCTGCGGGTTTTTTATTGTTTAACTTTTATAAAGCATGATTGATTTAAAGATAATGAAGCCCGTCGTATTAAATGAACATGGCTTAAAAAATAAGTGTAAACGCAGCTAAAAAAAAGGAGCAACACAAGGTTGCTCCTTTTTTATTTGTAGTGGCATTAACTTAGCTTATTAGCAGTTTTTGTGATGAGTGCTTTAAACTTCTTTCGATGTGATTCACTACTAAAGTTCTGAATAGGCATTGTCACTTTATGTTCTAATGGTAACAACGGTGTTGCTGTTGAATAACGCCCTACAGGTGGAACGGCTATCTCTTTGAGGTGTACTTTAAGAGCCGCTAATGTTGCATCGTCATTTACTTCACTCGGGCAGAGGAAAATGCCCCACTGCCTTAGCTTAATGCCTAGCTTGATACTACTTGAGTAACGCACAATAGGAGCAGCGAGGATGAGCCCTAATAAAATAGGAGATAACCACCAAAAAAAGACCGGTGTAAAGTAATAAGCAACGCTACCCCATACAATGGCAACAAGCGAAGAAAACAATGTATAACCAAACGCTTCTTTCCATGGCACCATTCTACCTTCACGCGGTTGAGCATCCCATTTTACTTTTTTGCCTAAAAATACACAGACTACAAAGTACGCATGAAATACCATCATCAATGGTGCCACAATAATAGCAAAAATGGTTTCAATGATAGATCCTAAAATGAGCTTTAATGCACCACCAAAGCGCTGTTTACGGTGCACTAAAGTAACAATGACGCCCATAAGTTTAGGTAATAACAAAATAATAATTGTTAGGTAAAGTAATGAGTCAATGAGATCTGTTTTGGCTATTTGCCAAGTCGGAAATAACTGATAGGCACGATTAAAGTAGACATCACTATTTAAAGCACGTGTTACCGCATCTATGGTACTTAATGCCAGCATAGACAACCAAATAAGAGATGAAATATACGCTGTTGCACCTAGTAAAAAGTGCAGTTTGCTCATTAGCTTTAGCTTTGCTGATGAAAGTAAACCTAGATGCTGAATATTACCCTGAACCCAACGTCTGTCTCGTACAGCATAATCTAAGATATTACTGGGAACCTCTTCATAACTGCCTTCAATATCGGCAAGTAATAATACGTCCCAATTTTCGCTATGTAATAGAGAAGCTTCCACAAAATCATGGCTTAAAATTTCTCCACCAAAGGGGGCTTTACCTTTGAGTGTTGGCAAGCCACAGCAATCAATAAACGCACTAACACGAATGATGGCATTATGCCCCCAGTAATTGGCTTTATCGGTTTGCCAAAAAGCAGAGCCAGTAGCTAACATTGGGCTATAAAGAATCGAAGCAAACTGTAAAAAGCGTCCAAAAAAAGTATCTTGGCGCACAGGAATAGGAATAGTTTGAATCAATCCCGCTTGTGGGTTATTCAGCATGCTAGTAGTGAGTTCTAGCATGCATTGACCCGTCATCACACTATCAGCATCCAATACAATCATATGCTCGTATTGGCTACCCCAACGTTCACAAAAATCGGTTAAGTTACCTACTTTACGATGTTTATTATCTTCACGACGACGGTAAAATATCTGTTTTGCTGTATCGCCAAGACGTTCACATAAAGCATGCCATGCGCTTAATTCATTACTAGCAATAGTTGCGTCTTGTGTATCGCTCAGTAAATAAAAATCAAAGTGTTTTAATTGCCCAGTGGCTTTTAACGATTGCAAGCTCACTTCAAAGCCAGCAATAACTCTATGGGTATCTTCATTATAAATAGGCATAACTACAGCCGTTTTTTGCTGTGATAGTGCTTCATTGTTAATGGAGACCGGTTTTATTCTTTTAAGCGTGAGCGGATCTATACGAAGTAGCTGTAGTATAAACCCAATGCAACCACTACAAAACGCGGTGACTATCCAAGCAAAGGTAATAGAAAACAAAGCAAGCAGTGCATACTCAAGCAAGGTCATGCCATTTGAGTTTAAAATTTCAAACATAATTGAAATGCCATAGCCTGAGAGGCCAATAGCAGCTATAGCAAATAACCATACGCGAAGTGTTTTAAAAGGCATTGGTGTGCCAGTACTTTGTTTACTTGATGTCATTTGGATACCAAACATAGCTCCATACCTCGCTCACTGCTTTGTTACGTAGCTTTAGCGATAAACGCATATCTACAGGGTTACTGTCTTTTGGGGCGACTTTGAAGGCAACTCGCCAGCCTAATGATTTTGGTAGCTTTTGCACTGTAATATCACGCGCTTCACCTGTGGTAAGTTGCAAGTCTGCGCTAAGTACTAATTTTTCAGATAATTGATTGATATCAGGGCCAGTAAAGTCAACAGTAAACTGACGATGGCTCTTTGGAGGTGGGTTATCTTCACCAGGCAATGCTGCACTGCCAATGCGTGTTCTAGCCACTTTAGCCAAATTATTTTGGCTTAGATAATCATTAAAGGTCGATATTTTGTAACTAAACTTTAATGCTTCTCCTGCTTTGAACGGCTTTTCAGGAACCCAATAACTTACAATATTATCGTTAGTTTCAGTATCTGTTGGAATCTCAACAAGCTCAACACGGCCATTCCCCCATTCACCTTGTGGTTCTATCCAAAAGCTAGGGCGGTCATGATAATGCGCTTCTATATCAAAGTAGTTATTAAAGTCACGGTCACGCTGTGCAAGGCCAAAGCCTTTAGGATTTTCATATGAAAAAGAGGTTACGCTAAGTTGGGATGGATTATTAAGTGGACGCCATACCCAGTTACCTTCTTGTGATTGCGTGAGCAAACCGTCTGAGTCGTGTACTTCAGGGCGATAATCATCAAAAAACTTGGTACTATTTTCACCGTGATAAAACATACTTGTCAATGGTGCTATACCAAGCTTTTTAACATCTTTACGGGCAAAAATTTGCATGTCGACGCTAACACTTGTCTGCGTGTTAGGGTCTATCTCAAACTTGTAAGCTCCCGCTACTGATGGACTATCAAGTAAAGCAAAAATAGTAATATTAGTTTGCTCGGGTGTTGGTTTAACTAACCAAAATTCTTTGAATGAAGGAAACTCTTCACCAGATGTTTGTGCGGTATCAATCGCCAGTCCTCGTGCAGATAAACCATAAACTTGATTAGGCCCAACTAAGCGAAAATAAGAAGCGCCCTGAAATACCATAACCTCATCTTTATAGTCATCGTTATTTAATGGGTAATGTAATCTAAAACCAGCATGCCCTAACTGCGTACCTTCAATACTTTTTGCTATTTCATCTTTTAAGTGTGCTGCTGTTCCATCATATTGATAAAACTCTGTGCTAAATGGAAGGCGGCTAAGCTTTGCATTTTGATCAACGATATTGATTTTTACTGGCGTTTTATATAAAAAACCGGGGTGAAATAATTGCAGCTCATAAAGCCCTTCATCTTTCCATACCGATTGGCCTTGCTTAAAGCGAATTGAGCGGTAGTCTTGATAATCAATACTATTAAGCGCATCTAACTGTATTTCTTTCGGTGCAATGTAATCTTGTTCAGCAAGCTTTTTAGCCCGCGCACTTAGCACATCAAATAAACTGCTCTGCGGTATTGCGGCTTCAAGTGAAGTTGCAGCAATGGCGCTGTTAGTTCCCCACAGTGAAAAAACCATCAACATCCCAAACAAAGGCTTTTTAAAAACCCTTTGATAAGTAGATATAAGGTGAATGCGCGCTTTCATTTTGAATCCTTTATAAAATAATATGTTTACTGCTAAGATTGACGTTTATCTCAGTTGCTCTTGGTATGGATTAGAAGGACAAGTTGTTTTTCACTTTCAATCAAGCCGCCATAACGCATTTTGACTTTTCGAAAAACAAACAGTGTTAGAGTTACCTTGAGTTAGATATGTACTAAGTCAATGCTTGCATAGATAATAAGCAGTGCTTGCTGAAGCCTGTCTGAATTACATTTGTATATAAAATAAAAAAAGCCGCGAATGCGGCTTTTGAGTTACTTCAAGTAGATACTGGCAACAACTTTAAGTCATGAACCGGTTATTGAAGTCGAAGTTAATCAGCATATTTGGTTGCTTTATAAGTGAGTTTTACATTGCCAAATGGTAAAAAGCCATTTACGCGGACTTTCCATTTACCCGATTTAGGATTGGTAAATGTACAGTTTTCTGCGTTTCCTTTACTAATTGATGCGCAGTCACTTCTAAACAAAGTCGGGCTTCTTTTGTGTCTAACAAATAAGTTTGCATCGCCCCATCCACCGTCTAGGCTAATAGTTAGCTCGTCATAACCTTCAGGAATATCAATGCGGTAGTTTTTCCACCAAAACCAGCCGCGAATATTATCAATTTCACCGGTGATCACCTCTGGTTCTGGCTCCGGTGGCGCGATAATCGTTGAACGAATATCGACAATAACAGGGTCATGATCTGATGCTCTGTAAGGTCCTTGAGCATACAAGCTTGATTGCTGTGCGTCAGATTTAAATTCAACATTATAATCAAGTGAAATAGGCTCATCGGCGTTAATATGCCAATCACTCGCGCTCACTACTTTACTTAATAAGCTCGGGCTTGCTAGGGCGTGATCTAAACTTCCTGCACGACCAGAAAAGCTGTAAGAATAACCTAAGGTGTTGCCATCTAACTCAGCAACCACATTTTTAAGGCCCTTATCAGCAAATGCACGGATAGGATCTTCCATTGCATACGCGTTCATGTCGCCAACAAGAATGATATCTTCATCATCAACTCCTGTTGGTTTGCTATTTAGCCAATCAGCAAATGCATTTGCGCCAGCAGTTCGGATTTCATTCCAACATGCTTGACCGTCACCTTGATCTGCATTGCCGCCAGTGGCACTTCTACAACCACCTTTAGATTTTAGGTGTGCTACGGCAACAGTAAAGACTTCCTCTGTATCTAAAGATTTAAAGCTTTGTGCAATTGGTGCACGGTTGCTGTAATCGAAAGGCGCATCGGTAGTGATTGCTGCAGTACCCACTTGCTGCACTTTATCAGCACGATAAATAAGCGCAGTCGTGATAGCGTCGGTGCCGATTTTATCAACACCAAAATCCACGAATGCATACTGATTTTGACTATCAGCGTCATTAAGTGCATTTACTAAGCTTGCAACAGCACTGAATTCACCAAAGCCGTCATTTTCAATTTCCATTAAGCCAATCACATCCGCTTGCAAAGCACTAATAGCGCTGACTAGCTTGGCTTGTTGGCGAATTAACTCGGCTTCTGAATCAGCACCACGGCTAGTTGGAAAACCACCGCCTTGGCCATCGCCATTAAAGTAGTTAAGTACGTTAAAGCTGGCAACACGTAAATCAGCGTCAGGGTTTAACTCTGGCGCATCGGTGCGTGGATTGGTTGCTATAAACTGAGGTGTTGTTGTTGGGTGAATACGGTAAGTACTAAAGCTGTAAGCTAGCGCACCTGTTACAGAATTTACTGTATCGCCTGTGCGTAGAGTATTCTCTGCTGATAATCCTGGGACAGGGTAAGCGATAGGATCGCGGTTTTGACGAGTTGAGCCATCATCTAAGAGTATTTTTTTATTTATATTTTGCGCTTCAATCGCATTCGCAGCCGCGCCAGGAAGTGCAACTTGAGTACCTTGGTATAAGCGTTCAGTAGCAAGCTCTAGTTCACCATAGCGACCTAAACCATAATTGTTGGTAACAATAAGTGGCTGCTCTAAGGTCACTAACATACCCTCAAACGCTTCTAATTCACTTTGCTCAGTAACGGGTAAAGTAATTTTAGTCGGATAAGCTGAAAGGCCGGTGTCACATATAGCAACTTGACTAACATTGCCAATTTGGGTGGCATCAAAATACTCTTCAACAGTACCTCGTACGCGAACGTGGTCACCAACATTAACATCAGTATTAGTAAAGTAAACAAATACCCCTTCAGAGGTAAGTGGGTTTGTATCTTCATCATAACTCAGTGAGTTAACAAAAAAGCCTTTGAGCTGATCATCAGCCTGGAAGTCAGCTGTTACTACACCTTCAAACTCAACAACAGTGTTAACCATTGGGCTGCTTGCGCCTTCGCCTTGAATGCTGCTAATTAATGTTTTATCAGCGCCACATAATAAAGGCTCTTCAGGTTCTGGGTCTGGATCAGGGTTAGGTGAAGAATTCCCTGCAAAGATACCTAAATCACTAAAGTCATCTTGATCAAATTGCAGCCATAGCTCACTTGGATTAAAAGCGCCATCGGCATCAGTGCGTCCGTTTAGCTCGGTTTCTTTGCGGCGCAATGTTTTATTTTGTGTTTTCACGCCCCCTTCTGACCAAAATGAACCCGGGTCTACACCGCGCTGGCCAAAGCTATCAATAACCACAGAGCCTTGAGTAAGTACCAGCGCATCATCGCCATTAAAGTTAGTCACGGCGCTGAGTTGGTCAGCTTTTTCTTTTAGTTCTGCTGATGCATTCCCATTAACAATGACGTAAGTGCTGTTTGCAGCAAGTTCACCAGTTAAATCGAATGTATTATTTGCATCTGTATTGCCATTTGAATAGAGGCTTAGCGTGTAGCCATCTAATGACAGAGGGGTAGTCGAATTATTAAATAGTTCTACTGCTTTATTATAGCTACTGCCTTCTACGTACTCAGATATAACGAGGTTAGCGGTAGCGGGTGCACTGAGGCTTGCTAATACAAGCGCCAATGGCGTTATTTTTGTTTTCAACATTATTATTTTTCCCGTGTTTTTGTTTCCCCAAATGGGACGCTTAGTGTAATGAAAAATAATTACAAATAGAATACAGAATGTTAACAATGTCGAGATTTGCTTATTTTTTGAGGTTGAAAATACGTTGTGTTTTTAGTTTTGGGTAAGGAAGGGTCTATGTAGTGTGGTTACTTCCCAGAAATGAGAGTAACGCAGCATAAAAAAAGGGCTGCCTTTAAATATACAAAAGGGCAATAAAGCCCTTTTATATCAATATGTCGTTATTATTTATTTAAATAGCGAGCAGCTTGCTTAGCAAAGTAAGTCAGAATGCCATCTGCGCCTGCGCGTTTGAATGCTAATAAAGATTCCATAATAGTAGCTTCTTCGCTCAGCCAGCCATTATCAATAGCGGCTTTATGCATCGCGTATTCACCACTTACCTGATAAGCAAATGTTGGTACACCAAACTCATCTTTAACGCGGCGTACAATATCAAGGTATGGCATACCAGGTTTAACCATTACCATGTCGGCGCCTTCCTGAAGGTCAAGCGCGACTTCGCGAATTGCTTCATCTGAGTTAGCAGGATCCATTTGGTAGGTTTTTTTATCAGCGCCTTTTAAGTTCCCAGCAGATCCTATGGCATCTCTAAATGGGCCATAGTAGCTAGATGCGTATTTAGCTGAATAAGCCATAATACGAGTGTGAATAAAACCATCCGCTTCGAGCGCTTCGCGGATTGCGCCAATACGGCCATCCATCATATCTGATGGAGCAACAACATCGGCACCTGCAGCTGCATGTGATAATGCTTGTTTAACTAATATTTCAGTAGTTACATCGTTTATTACATAGCCTTCGTCATCAATAATGCCGTCTTGCCCGTGAGTAGTAAATGGATCGAGCGCCCCGTCAGTGATCACCCCAAGTTCAGGGAAGGCTTCTTTTAAAGCACGAACAGTGCGTTGTACTAAGCCATCATCGTTATACGCTTCTTCGGCATATAATGATTTTTTATCTGCAGGCGTAACAGGGAAGATAGCCACCGCAGGCACACCTAAATCAACTAATTCTTTAGCTTCTTCGATCAGTAGATCAATTGATAAGCGTTCAATACCGGGCATCGATTCAATGCTTTCACGACGGTTTTTGCCTTCAAGCACAAAAACAGGGTAAATAAGATCATTAACACTCAGCTGATTTTCAGCCATAAGGCGACGAGAGAAATCATTACGGCGCATTCTACGCATGCGAGTATATGGGAAAAGGTCTAGTCCAGATTGGGCCATAAGTATACGCTCCTACTGTGGGATTGAAAAATTAACCACTTGATTGCGGCCATGTTGTTTTGCTAAATAGAGTGCCTTATCGGCATAATCAGTAAATAGTTCAGGTTTATGAATATCATCGGCAATTTGAGTATAAACACCGGCACTAATGGTAAAGTCGATAATAGTCCCCGCTACATTCACACTATTATTTGCTATTGCTAAGCGTGTCTGCTCTGCAATGACCAGTGCACCTTGGTTATTAGTATTAGGTAGCAAAATGACAAATTCTTCACCACCATAACGTGCTACTTCATCTAGTGGGCGCTTAAGCTGTTGTTTAATGGTATCAGACACAGCCCTTATAACTTGATCGCCGGTTAGGTGGCCATAGTTATCGTTAATTGACTTAAATTTGTCAATATCTAACATAATAATGCTCAGTGGCGTTTGTTCGCGGCGCGAACGACGAATTTCCATAATTAGTTTTTTATCGAAAAAGCGCCTATTTTTAATGCCTGTTAAGGCATCTTCCATATTGAGTTGTTCAAGTTCGCGGTTTTTATCTTCTAATTCCCTCAGTGTTACTTGTAACTCAAAGGTGCGTTCATCTACTTGGCTTTCAAGCTCTTGGCGGGTGCGCTCTTGTAATTCAATCCGCTCATTTAATAGCGCATCTTGTGCAGCGTTTTGTGCAATTAATGCTTGCTGCGCTGTTACTTGCTCATCGCGTTGTAATATAAATAACTTTATGACGGTATAACTTAAACAAAATGAGCAACCTAAGGACGCTGCAAAGGTTATCATTAAGCTAGCTCGAGTCACTGTATAAAGGCCGGTTAATGCAATGGCAAAATGAATCACAATAATGAAAAACAATATAAGGGCAATTAATAAGCTTTTATTAGGGCTTGTCGGTTGCTGGCGCAAATAAAGTAATGTAGTTATCACGTGGTAAATAAGAATTATAGGTATAGTTGAGATGGCAAATAAAGTTACACTGGGAGTAGGTAATAACCATATAAAACCGATAATTAACGCATACAGTGTTGTAATGGCAGTTTGACCCTTGAGTAACTTAGAGGCGTTAGGTTTGCACACATGCCGCTGTAAGGGCAGAAGCAGAATTGTGCTCAGCATAAGTAATAGAGGCAGCATTAACTGTTGTAGGCCTGCTATGCTTGAGGGAGCATAACGAAACCCAAAACCACCTATATAAGCTAGAAACAGGCTGAGCATCAATGTAATCACACCTGCATAAGCAAAATAATGTTTACGTGAAAAAGCAAATAAAACTATGCTACTGATAGCCAGTGAAAAAATAAATCCAATCAGCAATCCATAAAGCAAGTTAACCATGCTTTTATGGGCTAATAATGCATCCTGTTGCCATAAGGTGAGAGGGACGCGAAGCCCAATTCCCGCATTATTATTAACTTTGAGGTAAACGGTGGTTTCGCTGTTAGCGGGAAGAGTTAATTTAACCAGCAAAGACTCACTTCTAATCGCTCTATCAGATAAAGGCAGAGCATCACCAATATGTTCCGATTTTAGTTGCTCCTCACCTATAAAGTGGTACAGGTATATATTGTTCAGAAGTGGGTTATCGAACGATAGGATTGGCTCTATTGGCTCATTAAGGTAATTATTTAGTTGAAATTGAATCCACACAGGCCGAGACTCAAGGCCTAAATTAAGTGGCTTATTATTAAGTAGCAGCCATTCTTGTAAATTGCTTTGTCGTGCATCTTCTAATGAGGTAGGAACAAACGAATAATGAATACCTTCTATTGTTTTTGAATTAAATTCGCTATTTATCTCGATTGCACTTGCAGGAAAACAGGATGCATAAAACACCATAGTGAATACCAGCAAAGCGCAAAAGGTTCGCATTATTTTTTCTCTATTCCAAACAAATGATTAAAGTTTTCACTTGTATGCTTTGCAACATCACATGCAGGAATACCATAAAGCTGAGCAAGCGTGTCACAAACATAATGCAGCAATGCTGGCTCATTACGTCTTGATTTTGGCTTAGGTTTAACAGTGCGAGGAATTAAAAAGGGTGCATCGGTTTCAATTAATAAACGCTCAATGGGAATGCTAGGGATCAGTTGTTGTAATTCTTTGCCACGTCGTTCGTCACATACCCAGCCGGTGATACCAATATAAAGGCCCAAATTTAAGTAACCTGCGAGTGCTTGTGCATCACCAGTAAAACAATGCAGTACACCGCGTACAGTAAACTCATTTAAAATAGCAAGCATGTCGTCACTGGCGTCGCGTTCATGCAAATAAACAGGCAGGTTTAGCTTTTCAGCTAATGCGAGCTGACGACGAAACACATCACGCTGCACATCTCTTGGAGAAAAGTCGCGATTATAATCTAGCCCGCACTCACCTATGGCAATAATCTGCTCATGTTGAGCTAGCTGAGTGAGTTGTTGCTCAAGTTCAGAGGTTGCTGTTTTTGCATCATGAGGGTGAATACCCGCGCTAGCATATTGGTCATAGCGTGCAGCAAGTGCTAATGATTCTTCGCTGGAGCTGATATCGCAGCCAATAATTAGCATATGCTTAACACCGACCTCTATTGCCCGAGCGAGCACTTCTTGATGCTGACCATCAAATTGATGATTAGTTAAATTTATGCCAGCATCAATTAACGTGTATTGCATTACTGGGTGCGTTTTACACGAATTGAACGGTTTTGATCTGCTTTTTTAAGTAAAAAAGAGTTGAATACGCCACGGCTAATAATAACGGTATCGCCTTCATCTAATCTCAAGCTATCTGAGCCAATTTGACGCCACTGCTGATTATTCTCTAAAGTAATAATTAGCTCACCATAAGGTGCTTTTTTAACAGATGAAATTATTGATGTAATAGACTCTTCCCCATTTTCAGTAATTTCTTTGTGCTCTAAACCAAATTCTTTTTCTTTGATAGCCACGGGTGCTGTTACGGTAGACGTGTCAGCTTTTACATTAGCTTGAGCAGGTTGCTCTGGCTGTTTACGAGCTGATTGAGTGAGCGATTTTCCGGCAATGGTGTTGTCATAGCATAGTAAACGATTAAAATCGTTTTCAATAAAACTACAGGCTTGCAACGCTTGTTCATTGATAGGAGTTGCGGCTAAAACCGGTACACTTGCTAAAGCGAGTAAAGAAAGTAAATGCTTATTCATATTATTCCTCAGATTCTTGTTGTGGTTTTGCGGTATAAAATTTCGCTAAAATTAAGCCAAGCTCAAATAACAGCAGCATAGGGAGTGCTAATAGAGTTTGTGATAAAACGTCTGGTGGCGTTAAAAACATCGCCACTACAAATACGCCGACCACTATATAAGGGCGCTTTTCTTTTAGGCTTTGTGTGGTTGTTGCACCGCTCCAACAGAGCAACATAATCGCCACTGGAATTTCAAATGCAATGCCAAAAGCAAAAAATAGCTTAAGAACAAAGCCTAAATAGCTACTGATATCTGGGGCTAGGGTCATCATTTGAGGACCTGCACTGGTGAAAAACCCTAAAATAATTGGCAGTACTACAAAGTAGCAAAAAGCAATGCCACCATAAAATAAGAAAATACTGGAAGCTAATATTGGCATCAGCATTTTCTTTTCGTGCTGATATAAACCTGGGGCTATAAATCCCCAAATTTGATGTAAAATCCAAGGGATGGCCGCAAATAAAGCAACAAACAACGTTAGTTTAAAGGGAGCAAAAAATGGCGCAGTGACATCCGTTGCTATCATAGTGGCAGTACTAGGTAAATGAGCGACTAGAGGAGCAGCTACAAACGTATAAATATCGTTTGCAAAGTAAACCAAACCAATAAATATCACTAAAATACTCAATAGCGATTTTATCAACCGGTCACGCAACTCGATTAAATGAGCGACAAATCCTGATTTTACTTCTTCAGTCATTGTTTTCTATACCTGCATTAAGCGCATGAAAAAAGAGAGTGCCATAATTATTTAGAGTCATCTGTTGCTTGGTTATTAGTGGCTTGGCTTTGATTTTTTTTATAGCTGTGAGTAACTGATTGCGCTGCTTGTTGCAGCTCAGAAACAGAGTGTTGTAGGTCAGGGCTTAAATCTTTAAGACCTTGTTGCTCTGCTTTTTTTAGGTTTTCATGTAGCTCGTTTACACGAAGCTCTTCACTCACTTCAGCTTTTACTGAGTTAGCCATTGCTTTGGCTGTTTTAACCCAGCGGCTTACGGTTCTAATAGCAACAGGTAAGCGTTCCGGCCCTAGTACTACCAAGCCGACAATAAATACCACAACAAGCTCCCACATTCCCATGCTAGTTAAACCTTGTCGTTATCTTTAGTTTTGCTAGTTGTACTTGAATCGATTGGTGTTGATTCTGATGATTTTTGGATCTGTTCAGTTTTATCTTCGCTAGCTTGTTTTTCAGCATTTTGGTCATCAGACATAGCTTTTTTAAAGCCTTTAACTGCGCCACCTAAATCACCACCCATACCGCGTAGTTTTTTTGTACCAAATAAAAGTACAATGATTGCAAGTACAATTAATAATTGCCAAATACTAATACCACCAAAACCCATGGTTTTCTCCTGCTTTTAAGCCATAAAATAATAAGGTTAAGTGCTGATTATACGCCCAAAGTGGCAAATAGCACTTAGTTTATGAGCGGCGCCAAGCCGCTATAAAGCCAATAACAGCACAGCTTAAGACAACGCCAGCAGCGATTAAGTTGTGTTGTAAATAAAATAAAGCTGAGACAATCATCGCAGCACTACTAAACAGTCCTAAAACCAATGGTTTATGTGAAACCTTAATTTCAGGTGCGTGAGAGTGTGGTGCTCGCTTTAAATTTTGATAAATTAAATCGGGTAGTTCAGGCATTTTTTCTGCCCAAAACGGTAAGTTTGCATACATTTGCTTTAGCACAGACAGCGGGCCCACTTGTTGTTTAACCCAGTCTTCTAAAAATGGTTTTGCTGTTTTCCACAAGTCCAGTTGTGGGTATAGCTGACGACCTAAGCCCTCAACATACAGCAAGGTTTTTTGTAATAATACGAGTTGCGGTTGAACCTGCATATTAAAGCGACGTGCGGTATTAAATAAGTTAACCAATACATGACCAAATGATATTTCAGCCAGTGGTTTATTAAAAATAGGCTCGCACACGGTGCGAATAGCAAATTCAAACTCTTCAATGCTGGTATCAGGTGGTACCCAGCCTGAATCAACATGTAGCTGTGCTACTTGGCGGTAGTCGCGGTTAAAAAAGGCAATGAAATTTTCAGCTAAATAGCGTTTATCTTCTTTGTTAAGAGTTCCAACAATACCGCAATCTATACCAATATATTTAGGATTATGCGGGTTTTCGCGTGACACAAAAATATTACCCGGGTGCATGTCGGCATGAAAAAAACTGTCGCGGAATACTTGAGTAAAAAACACTTCTACTCCGCGTTCTGCTAATAACTTCATGTTGGTGTTTTGTGCCATCAACGCTTCAGTGTCCGAAACCGGAATACCGTAAATACGCTCCATAACCAGTACATTACTGCGGCTATAATCACTATATACTGTTGGAATGTATAGCGATTCTGAACCTTCAAAGTTACGCTTTAATTGAATGCCATTAGCGCCCTCACGCATTAAGTCGAGCTCATCGAGCAATGTTTTTTTATACTCTTTAACCACTTCCACTGGGCGTAATCGCTTGGCTTCGTTAATTAACTTACCGACAACCTTAGCCAATTTTTCCATTAGTGCTAAGTCAGCGTTGATTTGTTGCTCAATATTAGGGCGAATAACTTTAATAACAACATCTTGCGATTCACCTTGAGGATCAACAAGAGTAGCAGTATGCACTTGAGCAATTGAGGCCGATGCCAAAGGTATTTGTGAAAATTCGCTAAATAGCTGGCTAATATCATCTATTTCTAATGCTTTTTCGATGATTCTCTGGGCTAGTTCACCCTCGAACGGTTCTACCTGATCTTGTAAAAAGGCTAATTCCAAGGCGATATCATGAGGCAGTAAATCGCGCCGAGTTGAAAGCATTTGGCCAAACTTTATCCACACAGGGCCAAGCTGTTGTAGTGCTAAACGAAGTCTTAAGCCAGGAGGTTTATCTTTGTGTTGGTTGCGCAACCAAAACAAACTGCCACGAGCAAGTTTAGCAAACCAAGGTACTTTATGTTTGGGTACAAGCTCATCAAGTCCGAAGCTAAGCAGGGTTTTAGTTATGTAATACAGTCGGGCAGTTGACACAAAAAATCCTTAGCGCGTTAAAGGGCTTTAATTAGGGCGTTAATACGTTGCTCAATGGCGGCAACATGGCCTTTTAGTGCTCTATTTTGTTGTTTAAATTGCTCAAGCTCTAATGGGTGAATGGTGATTGCCAGTTCGTCTTGGCACACACTAATAAAAGTATTATCGAGCTGAGACTTTGCTTTTTTACCTTGCTGCTTAAGCGACTGCAAGTGCAAATAAAGTTGTTGTGCAGGCGCGTCGCCAATATGCTTTGCTAGTTGCTCTGGCCAATCAATCTCTACACTTGAAAAGGCTGAACTATAGTGTTGAGCTATATTTAAATCGCCTTGTAAATCAAGCTTATCTTGGCGAATAAGTTGAGTCAGCATGGCTGGGTTTTTCAGTGCTAACAACGTATCTATATTGGCGCTGATCATACAATCAGCGTCAGCATGTTCGAATGCAGTGTAAAGATGTAGCTGCTGATTGGCATAAGTAATGGCTATTTTTTGCTGCCAGTCTCTAACCTCAACTAATAAGCGCTGATGCTCTACCGTTTTTAGTTTATCGAGTAAGCTCGGATCGAGTTTAAGCGCTTGATTTAATACTTGCTCAATAAGCGAAAGTACAAAGCTCGGTAGCATAAAAAAACTGCCTGCAGCCGGTTGTTCTTTACTGTGTTCTTCAAGCGCCATAAATTACGAACCTTAGTATTTAAATCCACGATGCAGGGCAACAATGCCACCAGTTAGATTTTGATAAGTCGCTTGCTCAAACCCTGCTTCGACCATCATCGCTTTAAGGGTTTCTTGATCTGGATGCATACGAATTGACTCTGCTAAGTATTGGTATGATTCACTGTCGTTAGCAACTAGTTTACCCATAGTAGGTAAAATGTTGAAAGAGTAAAAATCATACGCCTTGCTGAGAAGCTCTTGCTCTGGTTTTGAAAACTCAAGAATGAGTAAACGACCACCTGGCTTTAAAATGCGGTACATAGAGCGCAATGCTTTATTTTGGTCGGTGACATTACGTAAGCCAAAAGCAATCGTAATTAAATCAAAACTATTATCAGGGAAAGGCAAGGCTTCGGCATTCATTTGTACGTAATCAATGTTGCCTACAAGGCCTAAGTTATGCAGCTTTTCGCGGCCTACTTTTAACATTGAAGAGTTTATATCACCTAAAACAACCTGACCGGTTTCGCCAACAAGCTGGCTAAACTTTGCAGTTAAATCGCCAGTACCGCCGGCTAAATCTAATACATGATGACCTTTACGAATACCTGAGCTGGCAATTGTTTGACGTTTCCATAAACGATGAATACCAAAAGACATGAGATCATTCATAACATCGTACTTTGTCGCAACAGAATGAAATACATCAGCAACCATAGAAGCTTTTTCGGTTTCGGCAACAGTTTTATAGCCAAAATGCGTGGTCTTTTCAGGGTTCTCGTTCATGATTAATCTCTATCGTGGTAATAAAGACTAGTGTACTTGATTGTGCACCAAGGGCGCAATTTGAATATGATTTATCAGTTAATTTTATTGTTTGAACAGTGTACTGGGTTATTGAGATGCGCGTGATTTAAACGCCGCGTTTGAGGCACTTTTAACTAGTTGGTTAAAGTCGCCTTGTTGTTCCGTAATCCCTAATGAGAGAGAAATGGGAGGGAGTTTTAGATCGCTTTTTGAACTTATAAAGCGTAGTTTTTCAACTCCAGCCATTACTTTTTCTGCAATCAGCTTAGCAGTTTCTGGCTCAATGTTAGCAAGTAGAACGATAAATTGGTCTTTTGCAGAGCGCCCGGCTAAGCCACTTTGTGAAACATACTTTTGAACTTGCTTAGCTACTTTATTTAAAATCACTTCGCCAATGGCATCACCAAAGTTATTAATAAAATGCTCTAAATTATCAATTTGAATGGCAATTGCTGAAATTGACTTATCTTGTTTTAGCCATAATTGTGTTTGCTTAGTTAAATAATGGCGTTTGTATAAGCCTGTTTGTGGGTCAATCACATGTTGTTTGCGCAAGGTATTAAGTTGTTTTTTAGTGGCTTCGTGTAGTTTTTTTGCCTGGCTAAGTTCTTGTTTAAATTGCGCTTGTTGTGAGAGAAGTAACTGTGTTTGCTCATTTAACCTTTCTAAAGCGAGGCGACTGTTAGCAATATTATTTTCATCTAAAGAATGCAAGCAGTCATTAACATGGCCTGCAAAATCGTTAAGTTTTTTTTCTGTTTGCTGTGCATTTCGCGATAGTGAATTGATCACGCCATTGACGTTTTCAATCATTGCTACTTCGGTTTTATGACCCTGATTTAAATATTCAAAATAGAGTTGCTCAATAAATAGCTCATCAATATTTTGATTTGCATCTATGGCATCATCAATAGCATTGTTAAGCGCAAAATGGATTTTACTAATGTATGTATACACAACTTGAAAATTTAAGGGGGTAGGAGGCAAAACATGATGCTCTAAAAACATACATACTTTTGTCATTTTTTCTTGTGCTATAGCCATGGAGTCATGGAACATCATTTGCAATTACCAACCAAATACGCATAAATGCTGATTTATAAAACTCGTCCAATGAGGCAATTTGCTTCCAAGCGCAGATACAATAATCATTATATCTGTGATTTAAAAGTAAAATGAGTCGTAGTTGGTTAAAATGACGCTATAAATTCAATAACCGTTGCTTTTTTGAGCAATTACTCTAATTGTTAAGTATTAACTTAAGTTAATAAAATGATTACTACCGTATATTTTCGCAATTGGTCGTATATTTATTTGCTATTTATTTAGGCTACGATAGGTTTATCACATCTGTAACGTCACTAAGCTCAATAACTATGAATTTATCTCTTTCAAAAAAAATGCGTCTTTCCTTATTAAGTGTCACCTTAATGTGTTCATTAAGCGCGTGTCAGCTAACTACAATTAACGCCAATCAGCAATTTACGCAAACGGCCGAAAATATCGTAAAACATCGCCAAAATGTAAGTCCGTACAGTAATCCTGAGGGTGTTGATGGCTATTTACTACCTAACTTATCGGCTGACTTTTTAGCCCAGCAGTATCAAAAAAACACGCAGTTATTGGCTGATTTAGATGCAATAGATATGAGCAAGCTGAGTGACGAAAACCAAATTAACTACAGTATTATTCGAGCGCAAGTGCAAAATACTATTGATGAATATGTATTTAACGCGCACTACATGCCTTTAACGTCAGAATATGGCTTTCATTCAAGCTTATCGTTTATTGTTAATAGCTCTGATTATAAAACCGCTCAAGATTATCAAAACTACTTAAAGCGATTACAACAAGTGCCGCGCTTTTTTGAGCAAAACATAGGCTGGATGCGTAAAGGATTAGAAGTTGGTTTAACTCAACCCAAAGCGGTATTAATTGGCTACCAAGACTCTATTACTGCCTACATTGTTGACGATGTAACACAGTCTGAATTTTATAAGCCGTTTCTAAACAATACCGCGGGTTTAAGTGATAGTGAATTTATAGCGTTACAACAACAGGCTAAAGCAATTATTAGCAGCCAAGTTATTAAAGCCTATAAAGATTACTTAACTTTTTTTAATACCGAATATTTACCAGGCGCGCGCAGTGATATTGGCATTTCGTCAACTCCTAATGGAGAAGCTTTTTATGCAAATCGTGCTAAGTATTACACCACGACACAAATGACCCCAAAAGAAATCCATGAGCTGGGTTTAGCTGAGGTGGCGCGTATTCGCAGTGAAATGGAAGCGGTCATCAAAGAGGTGGGTTTTAAGGGCACGTTTGCAGAATTTATCCACTTTTTACGTACTGATCCGCAGTTTTACGCCACAACGCCTGAACAATTATTAAAAGAGGCCGCGTACATTGCCAAAAAAATGGATGCACAGTTACCTAAATTATTTCATACCTTACCACGCAAACCCTATGGCGTAGCGCCGGTGCCTGCCAATATTGCACCTAAGTACACTACTGGGCGCTATTCAGGTTCGAGCCGTGATGATCAAGCCGGTTTTTATTGGGTGAACACGTACGCTTTAGATAAACGACCACTCTATGCTTTAGAAGCGTTAACGCTGCACGAAGCCGTACCGGGCCATCATTTACAAATATCACTCAATGCAGAGCTTGAAAGCTTACCTAGCTATCGCCGAGATGCCTATTTATCAGCATTTGGTGAAGGCTGGGGATTATATTCAGAGTACTTAGGGGTTGAGGCTGGCTTTTATCAAGACCCATATAGCAACTTTGGTCGTTTAACCTACGAAATGTGGCGTGCTGCACGTTTAGTGGTTGATACGGGGATGCATATGTATGGCTGGAGTCGAGAGCGTGCAATGAATTTTATGGCTGATAATACGGCACTTTCATTACATAATGTAAAAACGGAAACCGACCGTTATATTTCGTGGCCAGCACAAGCGCTGTCTTACAAAATTGGTGAGTTAACAATTAAGCGTCTGCGCGCAGAGGCTGAGCAAGCATTAGGTCAACAATTTGATATTCGTGAGTTTCATCATCAAATATTACGCCATGGCTCAGTGCCTTTGTCGGTGCTTGAGCAACAAATACGTTTGTATATACAAGTGGAGTTAGCAAAAACAGATAGCTAAAAGCGCATTATTTTGAAACTATAAAAGTGTGGTGTTATTTGATGGCATCACGCTTTTTTAGCATTTAAGGATAAGTAATGAGTCAGTTTATAATGTTCAGTATCGATGTGTTTGCCAGCCTATTTATTGTTGCATTGGGATTGCTGGTTGTATTAATTGCTATTTTTTATATTCGAGATGTTACGCAAACAAAGCATGCTATTAGGCGTAATTATCCCGTGATTGGACGTTTTCGTTATTTCTTTGAGCGCCAAGGTGAGTTTTTCAGACAGTATTTTTTTGCCCTCGATCGTGAAGAAATGCCCTTTAATCGTGCCGAGCGTAGTTGGGTCTACCGCGCGGCTAAAGATGTTGATCACACGGCCGCTTTTGGTTCAACTCAAAGTTTAGAGGCCACAGGCACAGTCATGTTTATGAACTGTGCGTTTCCTACCTTAGATGAAGAAGCCTTAGCGCCGAGCAACGTAACTCTTGGCCCTTACTGTAAATTTCCTTACACCACAAATTCGCTATTTAATATATCGGGCATGAGCTTTGGTGCGCTATCAAGCCCTGCTGTGCGTGCACTATCCAAGGGGGCAAAATTAGCAGGATGTTGGATGAACACGGGAGAAGGCGGCCTTAGCCCATATCACTTAGAAGGAGGTGCCGATATTGTATTTCAAATTGGCACCGCAAAATATGGTGTACGCGACGAGCAGGGAAATTTAAGTACAGAAAAGCTAAAAGCCGTTGCTGCACATCCAGCGGTTAAAATGTTTGAACTGAAAATGAGCCAAGGTGCTAAGCCCGGAAAAGGCGGCATGTTACCTGGGCGAAAAGTGAATGCTGAAATTGCCAAAATAAGAGGTATACCCGAAGGGCAGGATTCGATTAGTCCAAACGGGCACCCAGAAATAAAAAATCCAAACGATATTCTAGACATGCTTACCACCATCAGAACTGCAACGGGTAAACCGACAGGCTTTAAAGCGGTTATTGGAGAACATACTTGGTTAGAAAGTTTATTCGCCGAGATTAATCATCGTGGCATTGAGTCCGCACCCGACTTTATTACTATTGATAGTGCGGATGGCGGTACCGGCGCAGCACCACAATCTTTATTAGATTCTGTGGGGTTACCGCTTAAAGAAAGCCTTCCTTTAGTTATACAGCTATTAAAGAAACATGGTCTTAGAGAGCGAGTTAAAATTATTGTTTCGGGTAAATTAATTGTGCCATCCAAAGTCGCATGGGCATTAGCACTAGGAGCCGACTTTGTAGTTTCTGCGCGAGGGCATATGTTTGCACTAGGCTGCATTCAGGCTATGCAATGTAATAAAGATACTTGCCCAACAGGGATTACTACGCATAATGAACGTTTACAACGTGGTTTGAATGTTGAAGATAAAGCGCAGCGGGTCGCAAATTATAATAAATACATCCATTACGGGGCAGGGCTTATTGCACATTCTTGTGGCGTTACCAGTGCTCGCGAATTAAAACGTAAACATGTACGTATAGTGCAAGAGAGCGGCCTTTCTGAGCCATTAGACAAAATTTACGAAAATCATAAATAAGTCGTAATAGATATTTTAGTAAGCTATAGTTTCAATATAGTTGTGCTACTTGCAAAAAAAGGCTTATGAGGCTTCAGCCTATTAGGCTCATTTTAAATGCTCCTCGCTTTCTTTCGGGAGAGTTAAAGTTACCGCAGTAGCAAGTTCAAGGTATGAAGAGGTTGCTTGTGTTCTGCCATTATTTATATAGGCAATGGCAGAATGCTAAGCACTTTAAATTAGAGACTAAAAAAAGACACAGGCCGTTCGGTTGCATGCGTATTTTTTGTGACGTCAGTATAAAGCTCAATGTAGTTTTTATTTCGTGCTCTTAAAACTGAGAGATGAAGAGTGTTATCTTGAATGTTACTACCAAGTATAAAGCTCATTCCTTTATTCGAGAGGCTAAATACAGTTTCAACCTTTGTAAGCTTATCGAGAGGTGCTCTGTAAATATCAGTTTCGGTAGTAAAGTATAAAAATCCGCTATCGTAGTTGAGTTGCTGTAATGATTGTTTTATTTTTTGTAGCTCTTTCGATAGAGATAGCTTTTTAAATTGGTGGCTTACCACGTCATATTGGATGAGTTGCTGGGTTTTATTGTTTGCAATGAGTTCAGTGCTATTGATCCAGTCAAATGAAAATGGCGTTAAGATATCAACTTTATCCCATGTAGATTGTTGACGGTCGTAAATATTCAATGTGCTATTCATCTGCTTGTCTGTGCTTAATAGGGCGATGTATTGGCCGTTAATTTTTGCAGTTATTACACTTCCTCTAGCTGGCCATTGCTCGATGACAGAAAAGTCATTTGTGTTTAAAAGTGTTAGTAATAATTTTTCTTTATTGTATGTCAGTAATGCACTCTGGCTTAAATCAGCATCCATTACCTTATTATTTTTACCAATAATAGAGGTAATGTCTTTGTATTGACTATTATGTTTTAGCCAATGGCTAACCCCATGAAAGTTTTTTACTTGAAAGTAAGTTTTTTGCTTTTCTAATTTGAAGCCATTCGCTTCATTTTTAGCTGAATTAGCAATTTCTGCTTGAGTATTTTTATCTAAATCCAAAATTAATAAATCATGATCATGCAGATCTGTACTACTTAAAATACTATTTTTGCTTAGTGAAAAAGCGTAGTTAGATCTTGCTATGGGGGCATGTATAGCTGGCAACATCTGCATTTCATCTAAAGAATATGATTCTATCGAGCTTTTATGGCGGTTATACCATAGTAGTTCATTATTTTTTCTATCATAAGTTATAACCCATGTTCTATATGGCTGATCGAAGAGCTTCATAGGAGAGCTACCATCTAAGTTAGACATATATATTTCAGAGTGGGTAATTTGATGGCGCTCATATATAATTCGGTTTGGATTTGGTATGACGGCTAATAATAAATCTCCGGTACCATTAATATTGGGGTTGGTAATTCGAATTTCTTCTTTAGTATCTAAATCTAATGAATACAAGGCTGTTAAATGAGCAATATTACGATAATTATTACGTGAAAATATGGCTGTGTTGTCTATTTCAGTGTAATCATATATATATTTTAAATTTGAATCTAAAAGTGGGTTATCTAGATGTTGAAGTTTGGGCTGCGCACTCAATAAATCGCTTGCTTGAATTATCTCACATTCTGCCTTGGTAGAGTTTTTACATTGGGTATAAAATAGTCTTTCACTGTCATGAGACCAGCCATTAACCACAAGGTAGCCTGAGTCGATCAATAGCTCTTTTCCCGTTTCTAAATTAATTATGTAAAGTGTGGTTTTAGTATTCTTGTCCATACTATCAACTAAAAAAGCAAGCTTATCTTTATATGGGGACAGTTTGAGATTGTAATGCGTACCTTTGTGCCAAGATATTGTTTGTGCAGAGAGCTTTAGCTCTTTAGGCGTTGGCGCTGAATGTGTTTGCTGTTTTTTTTGTTTTTGATCGGTGGATGTCATTGTAACAGCCACGAATGCTCCAAGTAATAAAATAAAACTAAGTAAAGGTAGAATGAGCTTTCGCGAGCGCTCAATTGTGAAATAGGTATTATTAGAGGTAGTAGTGCTTTTTTGAACCGAGACTACGTTTTGAATAGTTTCAACAGATTCTGTAGAAGCTATTATTGGAGACGCTTCTGGCATTGTTATCGGAATGAATAAGCTGTAGCCAGTACGGTAATGGGTTTTAATGCTTTGGCCTGGCTGTTTTGCTGATTTGAGAGCTTTTCTTAACTCTGAAATAGCTCGATTTATCGCATTATCATCTACATAGCTTTGTAGCCAAATCTTTTCAGCGAGTTCTTGACGAGGAATTATCCGCCCATTATGCTCAATAAAATAGCATAATAATTTGAATAATAAAGGCTCTAACTCTCTGGTATTATCGCCGTCGCTAATAGTTTGAAGATCAATGTTAAGTTGCCACTCACCAATTACGACAATATTTCCTTTAGTGAGAAAACTAGCTAACCTCATGCCTAATCCTTTAATTATTTACACTTTTATCACCACGGAATGATAACAGATGTTGTTTGTTATTAGGGTATTTTTGTTTACTGTATGTAAACTATAATTAGTTGTTATCAATATATGCAATAAAGGTCTTCTATCACCATGTTAAATTTAACGTTAGTACTACTACAAAGTTCGCTACACTGGCTTGATAAAGATGCTAACTTAGCTATGTTTGAAAAACAGCTTGCTAATATCACCAATCAACCTGATTTAATTGTATTGCCCGAAACCTTTGCCACTGGATTTGCGGTTAACCTTGATTGTGGCGAACCTGAAAATGGCTCAGTACTGAATTGGCTTAAAACACAAGCTAAAAAACATAATGCAGTGATTGCTGGCTCAGTATTGGTAACCCAAGGAGACAAAAAGGCCAACCGGTTTTATTGGGTACAACCAAGTGGTGAGGTACGTTATTACGATAAGCGCCACTTATTTTGTTTGGGTAACGAGGGCGAATTTGTAGTAGCAGGACAAACCCGTGAAGTGTTTGAACTCAAAGGGTTTAAAATTTTACCGCAAGTTTGCTACGATTTACGTTTTCCGGTGTTTCAGCGCAATAACAATGACTACGACGTGATGATAAATATTGCCAACTGGCCAGCTGCAAGGCGTAATGTGTGGGATACCTTATTAATGGCGCGAGCAATGGAAAACCTATGCTACGTGATTGGCGTAAATCGGGTTGGCGAAGATGGTAATGGTATTGACCACAGCGGTGGAACCGCAGTGTATGACTTTAAAGGTGAGCCACTGATTAAAGCGCGTGACGACCAGCAAGCACTATTAACAATCACGTTAAATAAAGCGCCGCTCAATGAGTTTAGAGCTAAATTCCCGGCACATTTAGATGCAGATGCTTTTACATTGGTATAGATTAGCGCCTAGCCAATAAAGTGCTAAAATAGCCGCTGATATTTTTATTGGCGGCTTTATGAATACAACCCTTATTACACCGGTAGTTTTAGCAGGCGGCATTGGCACACGGCTTTGGCCGCTATCGCGCCAAGCAATGCCAAAGCAGTTTTTATCTTTGCTGGATGATAAAAATCAGCAGTCATTATTACAAAGCACATTATTACGGGTTGCAACTGAGGGTTTTAATCCCGCTATTTTGGTCTGTAATGAACAGCATCGATTTATTGCCGCAGAGCAGGCAGCATTTGCAAAACCCTATGCCATAGTACTTGAGCCAGAAGGCAAAAATACCGCACCAGCCATCGCCCTTGCCGCGCACCATGCTTTAAAAAATAATATTACGGGCCCTTTGTTGGTGATGCCTGCCGATCATCATATTGCAGACTTTACCGGATTAACGGCTCAGTTATCTGATGCGATTAAACTTGCTGAGCAGGGTAAATTGGTTACATTTTCAATCACACCAACAGAGCCACACACAGGTTATGGTTATATAAAACAGGGCGCAGCCATTAAAGACACCTGTTGCTTTGAAGTTGACCAGTTTAAAGAAAAACCTGATTTAGCAACGGCATTAACTTATTTAGCAGAGGGCGGTTATAGTTGGAACAGTGGTATGTTTTTATTTACTCCCGCTGCTTATCTGCAAGAGCTTGAGCGCTTTGCCCCAAAAATTGCTAAAAGTGTTGCCAGTGCTACTGATTTTAAACAAGACTTAGCGTTTACCAGAGCGAATGCCCATGCACTTGAATCTTGCCCAAGTGACTCAATTGACTACGCTATTTTAGAGCGCAGCAATAATGTAGTGGTAATGCCAGTGGCGTTAAAGTGGAGCGATGTGGGCAGTTTTTCTGCACTGGCTGCGCTTGCAGAAAAGGATTCGCAGGGCAATAGTCAAAATCAGCAACATATTGCACAAAACAGTATTAATAACTTAGTTATTAGTGAAGATGGACACACAATTGCTACTTTAGGTGTGAGCGATTTAGCGATTGTTCATACTCATGATGCTACCTTGGTTGCAAAGCAAGATTCGCTTGAAGGCTTGCCTTTAATACTTAAGCAATTGGCAATTACGCAAAATGACAAACTGGCGCATCATCAGGTGGTTTACCGCCCTTGGGGAAATTATCGTACGCTAGTAGAAAGTATTGGCTTTAAGGTTAAAAAAATTACCGTAAAAAGTGGGGCTAGGCTCTCAACTCAGCGTCATCAGCACCGTGCCGAGCATTGGGTGGTTGTCTCAGGTACTGCAGATATATGTATTGACCAGCAAAGCTTGACGCTGACTCACGACCAATCTTGTTATATTGGTGCAAAACAACTGCACAGCTTAGCGAATAATCAGCCCGAGCCGTTAATTGTTATTGAAGTACAAACGGGTGCCATATTGGATGAAAGCGATATTGAGCGATTTGACGATGTATACGGTAGAAAATAACAGTATAAATAGTAAATATGCTTGATCATTTGTTACTGTCGTGAAGCTTGGTAGCCCGTAGCCGTATTACCCTAGCCCTTGGCGTACATACTTTAAATACGCCTCTAAACTGTGTTGCCACAGTGTGCTGGCTTCATTTAACGAGTTATTTAATGGTTTTTTATCAAGTAAGCGTCGCTCAATTTTTTTAAGAGCCAGTCCATAGCTATTAAAGCCAAGTTGCATTGCGGTGCTGGCTTGGCGATGTAATAACTTAATGCATTGCTCGGGGTCTTGCTCTAATAAAGCTTGGCAACGGCTCAGTTTGTTACGCGCAGATAGGATAAACTCATTATAAATAGAAGATACTTCATCAATACTAAAAGAGCTTGTTAGGGTTTCTGTGGCAGTTTCATCGTATAACGTATCAATCAGCTCGACGGCAATGTTGGCTGTTTGTGTTGACTGTGAATCACTTAATGCTTGGCGTAGTTTTTCTTGCTTTAATGGCTTGCCAACAATGTCTTTAATACCCAGTGCTAAGTATTCTTTTATTTCATCAGGGCTCAAACTGGCGGTAAAGGCCAGCACCGGAGTTCGCTGATTTTTATGCTCCACTCGTTTGAGTGTTTTTAGCACTTGCTGCCCTGTTAAATCGGGTAAGTTCATATCAAGTAACACCACATCAAAGTGGTATTTTTTCATCAACTCAATCGCACTTTTGCCATCTTTAGCGAGCTTAATTTTATGCTCGTCGTCAGCCATAAATTCAACAGCTATTTTTTGGTTTAAATCTAAATCTTCAACAAGTAACACATCAAGTCCGGTTAAATAATCCTTACTTTGATGGCGCTGCTCTACAAGGCTAAGTTCACCTATGGCTAGCGTCATGTTAAAGCTAAATACGCTACCCACTCCCAGCTCACTGGTGATTTCTAGTTGGCTATTTATTTTATCGAGAAGGCGACTAGTTATAGCCAGACCAAGCCCCGTTCCGCCTTTTTCCTTACCGGCACTGCTTTGGATGTAGGGCTCAGTTAAATAATCAATTTCATCTTTTTCAATACCCGGGCCTGAATCGAGTACGCTTACTTTAAGGGTATGATCGAGCTGAGTTTCATTAATTAAATCTATTTGAACTTTTACTGTGCCGGTGTCGGTAAATTTAATCGCATTACCAACAAGATTAATAATGATTTGTCTGAGCTTTTGTTGGTCGCAGTAATAACAGGCTTTATCGGGGATGTTACAGGCAAGCTCAAATTTAAGCTGTTTTTGTTCGGCCAGAGGGCTTAACAGCAGGCATAAGTTTTGTAGCCAAGTTTTGAACTCTATGTCTTCTTCGTACAAGGCTTCGTCATGCTGATCTAAGCTTGCGTATTCCAGCACTTTATCTACTAGTAAGTTGAGTGACTCAGCTGAGTTGATAATGGCTTCGCAATAAGCTTTATTGCGGCTGTCGCTAGTTTGGTTTAACACCAGTTGTGCGCTGCCTAAAATGCCGTTTAATGGGGTGCGTATCTCATGGCTTATAGTGGATAAAAAGAGCCCGCGAATCTCTAAGTCTTTGTGTGCTTTTTCGGTAAGTTTATTAAGCCTTAATTCTCTGCGTTCATTACACAATAGCGCCATACCGGCTGCATAAAACATAGGGGCAATCACACTGTTCAAAAATAATAGTGAGTCAAACCATGGGTTTAATATTGCATCTTGTTGTGCAACGCGATCCATAAAAATAGTTCGAGTGATAAAGCTGGCTGCAACCAAAGTTAAAATAATAATGTAAACAATACTGGCATTAGGATAAGGTTTTCGCGCATATTTAAAAAAAACAAATAGTAAAAAAGCGGCTTCTACAATATGTTGAAAGTCAGAAATATAAACCCGTGAGCGCATAGATGGCTGAAAAAAAGTGAAGTAAACAAGCAATAAAGCGCTGGCAGCGGTAAATAGGCAAACAAATTTAAAACCACGACCACGATAATTTAAAAACTGACTCAGCGATAAGCAGTGCACAATGGATGCTAAAAACATCATGCTATTAGCAAAGGTAATGGCGAGCTTTTCAGGGATTTTACCTATGAGCGCAAAGCCCACAATGGCGGCTAATAGTAGTAAAGGGTAGGAAATATAAAGTAACGTGCCGGGGACATGCTTGTTGGTACGCCAAGTTAAAAAATTTAGTAACGTCATCACTGTCATAACAGCGATACTGGCAAAATAAAGCGTAAATGAGTCGAGCATTAAGACCCCAACAGCGATTTTTAAAGAAGATATAAAAACAGGCACCTAAAGTGCCTGTATTGAATTTATTAAAATAAGCCTTAACGAATCTCGTCAGGAATATTTTGTTGTGCCCAAGAGAGTAGTTCAATACGGTTACGACATTTAGTTTTTCTAAATGCACTGTATAAATGAGTTTTAACCGTGTGCGGACTAATGCTTAACTCTTCAGCAATTTCTTTATTTTTAGAACCATTACTCATTAACGAGATAATTGCTTTTTCACGTTTAGTGAGTTTGATTGGCTCAATATCACCATCGGTTAGCTTGTGTAGTGCGTCTTTATTAAATTGCAACATGCGGTTAAGCGCATTACACATAATATCACGACGATACCAAAGCTGATCTTCAAGTAGTAAACGAATCCCTTTCATGAGTACATCAGCATTATCGGTGGTGTAAAATACACCGCGAATACCACTGAGTAATGCACGATTAGCAAGCTCTGGGTTTTCATCTAAATTAAACAACACAATATCGCATTTGATACGCAAATTAACGAGTTGTTCTTTTAGCTTAGTCCACGCGTCTTTACTTGATGTTTCAATGAACAATAAGCGAGTACCTACCGGAACATCTAAAATATTTGTACCCGTAGTTACGTCAAGGCCCTGTGTTTTTAACAAAGGCTCTAAAACGTTAATACCAATAGTGTTAATTGGTTCTTCATCTAACAACAAAAAGGCTGAACTGCTCATGTTTTTTTACTCTTTTATAAAGCTGGCTAATTAATCTTACCACGATCCCTGCACACCTTTTGTATTAGGGAATAACAATTTCACTGGAGAAAAGGTGCGATTTCCAATTATTTAAACATAAAATGTTGCAAATAAGTAATTGTTTTTTTGGTATATAAGAAAAACGCCGTATTTTTAATGTATTTTTTAAGATACAGGATTTAATGGGTGACTAAAGGGCAACTTTTTTAGTGTTTTGATACGGAGGCCAGCCCATTTCTTTTCCCGCCAGCATATGCAAATGAATATGGTAAACGGTTTGTCCACCGTGTTCATTGCAGTTCATCACCACGCGGTAGCCGTCATCGCTAAAATTAAGTTGTTTGGCAAGCTTAGCCGCTACCACATATAGATGACCAACAAGATGTGAGTTTTCCTCAGTGACATCATTAATCGTGGCAATGGCTTGTTTAGGAATAATCAACGCATGAAAGGGTGCTTGAGGGTTAATATCTTTAAATGCAAGTGCTAGGTCGTCTTCGTAAATAATGTCAGCAGGAATTTCACGATTAATAATTTTAGTAAAAATAGTCTCTTGACTCATAATGATGACTCTAATTTGTTCGATTAATATGTATGTCACTAATGACAAATTTTGCCAGCAGTGTCAAACTGAAATCAACTAAAGGAGTAATTATGCGTAAATCAATATTATTAGGCAGTGTAGCGGCGCTCTTGGTGAGTGCATCTAGTTTGGCAGAAAACATTCACTTTCCCGAGGAGTTTGTTCCTTTACAAGTGGGTGAACGAGTCATTGAAAGTTCGATTTTTAGTCGTGTTGATGATGTTGAATTAGCACCGGGTACTTATCAGTTAAAGCTTAAATACACAGATTTATATGATTTAGGTTATGACGATCACGAAGTGATTGAGTCAGAGCCTTTTTGGGTCAATGTAACTGTTGAAGCAGGTAAAGATTACACCTTAGTATTTAATCGTGCTGAAAATGCGGTGGCAGCGAAAGTATTTGCTGAGGCACCGCAAGTAAGCTTAAAAGCAAAAGGCAGTACCTTAGCTGAGCCATTAAATGTGATAGCTGAACGACAACTACAAAGTTCACAGTTTAATCAGCAGGCCTCAGAAACCCCTGCCGGTCCACAAAAACCAAGCCGCCCAATTAAACCGATTGCGCCAATTAATGGTAAGGGCATGCCAAGCGCTGCCAATATGCTCGACTTTTGGTGGCAACAAGCAACGCTCGCTGAAAGGCAGGCTTTTTTAGATAAAGTAACAAAATAATTAAGCATTAAAAAAGGGCCAAGTTGGCCCTTTTTAATTTATTGATAACGCTATTTAAATAATGCGTCAATGGTACCTTGTGCCAGTGGGTGATAACCCGGACGTGCTTTTAAGTATACGCTTTGTGCCCAATCTTTTTTACCATTGGTTATAAGCGCTTTATAAAGCGGCACGATAAGCTTACGACGACCAATACCCGATAAATGCTTATCAAGCGCAGGGTAAATCGGTTGGTAACCATTACCTACTGCTAGCATGTACCATGCAAACGCACGTTCTGCGTTGGTTGATTGGGTTAAGTTAAACTCGCCGTCTAATTCAGTCATTTTTTCAATGCTTAAATCGCGCGGTAAGTTGTTTAAAAAGTGTAGCCACTCATGCACAGTCCAATTTGCAGTGGGTAATTGTGCGGCAGTTGTATCCCCTTTTAACCAGCTCGCTGTTACAGTATCGACTTTATCGAACGCGTCAGAGGTTGGGTTAGGTGCATCACTTGGTAAACCGGGCTGAAAAATCCACTCGTTTACTTTATCCATGCTCACTACGCCTGGATACTTTTCAATTAAGTTAGCTTTGATGTAAGAAACAAATTTCGCAGTGGTTAGTGATTTAAATGCAAACTCATTAAAATAGGTCTTAACAAAGTCATCAAACTTATCACGGCCGTATTTTTCTTCTAGGTAAATTAAAAATAGCTGACCTTTTGTGTAAGGCACTGAGCTAAACGCATCATCCGGATCGCGGCCATTTAGTTTTAAATTAAGGCGTGTATCTGGGGCATCAATGGTTTTAAGTTGCGCACGCAGGCCAGCTGCATCAAGTGCTTGTTCCATAACAGCACGGTCACGCCCAAATACCTCTTCCATAATGCGGTTTTCAACGTAAGAGGTAAAACCTTCGTTTAACCATAAATCTTCCCATGTAGCGTTCGTCACTAAGTTGCCAGACCAAGAATGTGCAAGTTCATGCGCAATCAGATTAACTAAGCTTTTATCGCCGGCAACAACCGTAGGCGTAATAAATGATAAGCGTGGGTTTTCCATACCACCAAACGGAAAGCTAGGTGGTAGCATAAGTAAATCATAACGACCCCATGCATAGTCGCCGTACATGGCATTGGTTTTGTCGATCATCGCTTGGGTGTCATTAAATTCAGCAACCGAGGCGTCTAAAATAGTTGGCTCTGCAAAAATACCAGTTTGCTTAGACATGGCCTTAAATTCTAAGTTACCTGCACCAATTGCAATTAAGTAAGGTGAAATTGCTTGTGGCATAGTGAAGTGGTAATCACCATCTTTATAAAGAGCATCTTTATTATCTGCACTCATTACCGCACGAATATCCTCAGGGGTATGAATGCGCGCATTATAAGTTACGCGCATTGCAGGGGTGTCTTGCACTGGAATCCAACTACGTGCATGAATCGCTTGCGATTGGCTATACATAAACGGGTGAGTTTTACTGGCAGTTTGCTCTGGCGTTAGCCACTGTAAGCCAGACGCTTCTGGGCGGCTGTTATAGTAAATACGAACTTTTTGTGCTTGATTTTTAAAGGTAATAGTTAATTTTGAGCCTTTAACATCATCGCGGTTAGCAAGGTTAAAACTAGCTTTATGCCAATTGCCATTTGCCGTTTGATACATCACTTTATCAATATCAAGATCACGGGTATCAAGTACTAGCTTTTTACTGTTGGCATTTTGCCACTGTAGCGTATGCTCAACAAAACCTTCCAATTGCTTATCAGCAAAGTCGATGTCTAAATCAAGGTTTAAATGCGTGGTGATAACATCATCAAGGTTGGCGTAGGAATTTTGATCAATAGCGCTGGCCATTGCTTGCGAGCACATACCTGCCATAGCGAGGCTTAAAAAAAGAGGTGTGATTTTCATAATTACCTTGAGTACAAATAAAAAAAGTGCAGGTTTTATATCATGATTGCTGCAGTGGGTTGAACAATTTTTACAAGCTGATGCGCAATTTGCGACGATGAGTTAAACTAGAGCGATTAATTACTGCTACCTTTAGAGGGCTTTGTGCCGCACTCATTACAACCCCTACATACATTTGCATTAAGTAGCCAATGCCAAAATTTTGTCGAGATTACCGACTCAGCGCAGCTTAAAAGTCAGTGCTTTAAAGTCCCTTTTTGTTTGTTGGGTGAGGGCAGTAATACTATTTTTTTAAATGACTATGCAGGCACGGTCATTAAAATGGCAACCCAAGGCATTACTATAACTGAGCGCTCGCATGACTTTTTAGTTAGTGTAGCTGCCGGTGAAAATTGGCATCAATTAGTGACTTACTTGCTGGAGCAAGGTATCGCGGGGTTTGAAAACTTAGCCCTCATCCCTGGTACAGTCGGCGCTGCACCAGTACAAAATATTGGTGCCTATGGCGTAGAAATAGCTCAGTTTATTGAAGCTGTTGACTATTTTGATATTGATAGCGGTAGCTTTAAATCTTTAACTAATCAGCAATGTCACTTTGCTTATCGTGAATCGGTATTTAAACACGCGCTAAAAAATAAAGCAGTGATCACCCAAGTGCACTTTAAGTTGTCCAAAATATGGCAGCCAGTACTCAGTTATGGGCCGCTACAACAACTAAAAAACCCGACGCCACAACAAGTATGCGCACAAGTGATACAAACGCGTAACAGCAAACTTCCAAATCCCTATAAGCTGGCTAATGCGGGCAGTTTTTTTAAGAACCCTATTATCACCAATAGTGAATTAGCGCAGTTAATTACGACGTATCCTGAGGTACCTCATTACCCGCATGGTGCCGGTCACCATAAAGTGGCTGCAGGGTGGTTAATAGAGCAAGCGGGATTAAAGGGATATAAAATTGCAGGTATAGAAGTGCATCAACAACAAGCGCTGGTACTAGTTAATCATGGTAATAGTACAGGGGATGATTTAATTAATATGATTGCTCACATTCAGGATATTGTTTTAACACGTTACAACATAAGTTTAGAACACGAAGTGCGGTTAATTGATCAAGACAATGAATGCCATATCTCTTTGGAGCAATCAGTATGAAGGCACCAGATGGAAACAAGCTGGCTATTTTAAATGCACTGAATAAAGGTGGGTTTGTCTCTGGGCAAGCACTAGGTGATGAATTAGGAATAAGTCGCGCGGCGGTAAGTAAGCATATTCAAAGCTTACAGGCTATGGGCTTAGATGTATTTAAAGTTACGGGTAAAGGCTATTGCTTAAATAACCAAGTAGGTTTACTTAATCAGCAAAGTATACAGCAGCACTATACTGAGTTAGGCGCTAATATCGCGAATATTGAAGTGCAACCACTGATTGATTCAACCAACAGCGAGTTAATGCGCCGTATTCAAGCTAAAGCAGCGCTCGAATCGGGCACCGTGATTGTAGCCGAAATGCAGCAAGCAGGGCGGGGGCGTCGAGGCCGAGTATGGCAATCACCCTTTGGTGCAAACTTATACTACAGTTATTTTTGGCGCTTAGATGATGGTTTACAAGCCGCGATGGGCGTATCAATTGCTGTTGGTTTAGCGGTGTATGATGCGATAAAAGCACTTTATGGTATTGAAGTAGAACTTAAATGGCCAAACGACATTTATATAAACAAACAAAAACTCGCAGGTGTCTTGGTAGAATTAGATGGGCAGCCACAAGGGCCATGTCAGTTGGTAATAGGGATTGGTATTAATTTAAATATGCCACAAAGTGCCAGTCAGTACATTGACCAAGCGTGGACCGATTTAAGTCAGCACACCCAGCAGCTAGATAAAAATCAACTAGTAGCTTCATTAACTTATTGTTTAGAGCAACGCTTAGCGCAATATCGTGAGAATGGCTTACAAACTATGTATCAACAATGGAATGCATTAAATGCATTTGCTGGTCAGCAGGTAGAGCTTAATACCGGGCATCGTAGCTGGTGTGGCATTTGTGAAGGTATAGATGCGCACGGTGGTGTACGTATTCGCCAAGACGGTGAAGTGAAAAGTTATTATGGCGGTGAGATTTCATTAAGAAAGGCGCAAGCATGAGATTACTCATTGATGTAGGTAATACCTCGCTCAAAGCTGTATTGTGGCAAGATGGGCAAATACAGCCATGCGATACTAATAATATTCCATGGCTGCAAATTACGGTTGTTGTTTACGCTTGTGTGGGTCGTAGTGAATTACTCAAGCAGCTATTAGAAAAAGCCCAAGCACAAAATATCGATTGCTTTGAGGCTACGGTTAGTCATGAGCTCGGTACGTTGCATTGCGCGTATCAACAAGTGGGTAATTTGGGTATAGATAGATGGTTGGCGCTCATTAGTGGTTATACGCTTTACCCTAATACGGCCGCAATTGTTGTTGATGCTGGCACGGCAACGACTATAGACGTCCTTAATAATGATGGACAGCACTTAGGTGGTTGGATATTACCAGGGCTTGATTTAATGACTGCCTCACTCACTCAAAATACTCAGCGCGTATTTGATGATGAAAACACGCCATTTGCTAATGAGCTTGGCAAAAACACTCCTAACGGATTAAAAAATGGTGCTTTAGTGGCAACTATTGGCGCAATTGAACAAGCAAAGCTGCATTTAAATACAAAAAATAGCCTTTTAATTTTTGCTGGTGGTTATGGTCAGCTATTACAAGGGTATTTTTCAGACAGTATTTTCGACCCAATGCTAGTGATGAAAGGCTTAAATTACTGGTATGAGTTAGCTAAAAAGAGTTAAAAACAACAAAAAAACCGCTTTTTGCGCGAATAGTGAGCGTTTGAAGCATAAAATCACATTTTTTTTAATTTTTTGGTTGCATCCCAATAAACCTTACTCTAGAATCTCGCCCCGTACTAAAGCAGTGCCGACTTAGCTCAGCTGGTAGAGCAACTGACTTGTAATCAGTAGGTCAACCGTTCGACTCGGTTAGTCGGCACCACTTTCCTTTTACCGGAAGTGCTTAGTATAAAGAATTATCGTGGAGGGGTTCCCGAGCGGCCAAAGGGATCAGACTGTAAATCTGACGGCTCAGCCTTCGCTGGTTCGAATCCAGCTCCCTCCACCACTTTATTCTAGACGGTTAGAGGTAGTTTAAGAACAGGTTCCTTAAAGCGGGCATCGTATAATGGCTATTACCTCAGCCTTCCAAGCTGATGATGCGGGTTCGATTCCCGCTGCCCGCTCCAATTTGATGATGCTGATATAGCTCAGTTGGTAGAGCGCACCCTTGGTAAGGGTGAGGTCGGCAGTTCAAATCTGCCTATCAGCACCAGTCAATCGAATCTCCTTAAACACTTCCTTTATCTGTCAGAAAAAACTATTTGAAATTTGAAAAAATTAACTTAATCTACCTATGGTGGATTATTTTCATATGTAATCTAGATACACAAAACTGATAGGTTCCGTCATGGCAAAAGAAAAGTTTGAACGCGTAAAACCGCACGTAAACGTTGGTACAATCGGCCACGTTGACCACGGTAAAACTACACTAACTGCAGCAATCACTAACGTACTTGCAAAAGTATACGGCGGTG